>NZ_CAXTBM010000021.1:0-91763 GCF_964242765.1 uncultured Hymenobacter sp. | reverse complement strand
TCGATCAGCAGCGCTACAACTTTCAGTTCGGCGGGCAGGTGTTCTACGCCATCGACAAAGGCAAGATTACGGGCATGCTCGAAGACGTGGCCTACCAAGCCAACACGCAAGAGTTTTGGAACTCGTGCGCCGGCTCCTGCGACCAGTCCGACTATCGGCTCATGGGTACTTTCTTCGACGGCAAAGGTCAGCCGGAGCAGATTTCCGCCGTGAGCCACGGCTCGGCTACCACCCGCTTCAATGGCGTCAACGTCATCAACACAGCACGGAAAATCGGCTAGTTGCCTATCTAGGCTGTCATTTTGAGCGGAGCGAGGAATCTGGAATAGCTGATCAATGGGTTTAACCAGATTCCTTCTGCGTCGGAATGACAGGCAAGAGCAGCTTACTCCGCATCAACTAGCAACAAGCCAGCAATACATAATCAGCACATCACCTCATGGCAATACTTTCCCAAAACGAAGCGCAGGCCATCCTCAAGAAGGTTTTGAGCTTCAGCACGGCTGATGAGTGCGCGGGCCAGCTCAATGGCCGCACCACCGGCAACATTCGCTACGCCCGCAACAACGTGAGTACCGCCGGCTCGTCCGACAACGTGAGCTTGGCGGTGGAAGCGCGGTTCGGCAAACGCTCGGGCGTGGCCACCTGCAACCAGTTCGACGATGCCACCCTGCGCCGCTGCGTGCAGCGGGCCGAAGAAATTGCCAAACTGGCGCCCGAGGACCCCGAATACATGCCCATGCTCGGGCCGCAGCAGTTCCTCACGCCCGTTACCTACACTGCTGCCACGGCCGGCATCACCGCCGACTTCCGCGCCCAGGTGGCCGCCGACAGCATTGCTCTGTGCGAAGCCCGCAAGCTCACGGCGGCTGGCTACCTCGAAGACGGTCCGAACTTCGTGGCCATCCGCAACAACAAAGGCTTGGAAGGCTACCAGCAGTTCACGCAACTGAATTATTCGGTAACCGTGCGCACCGCCGACGGTACTGGCTCGGGCTACGCCGTGGCCGACTACACCGACGTAGCTAAGTTCAACGCCAAGACGCTTACCAGCATTGCCGCCACCAAAGCCGCCGGCTCGGTAGCGGCCAAGGCCATCGAGCCCGGCAAGTACACCGTTATTTTGGAGCCCGCCGCCCTCGTTTCCGACGAAGGCGTTCTGAACCGCCTGATGTACGCCCTCGATGCCCGCGAAGCCGACGAAGGCCGCAGCTTCCTCAGCAAAAAAGGTGGCGGCAACAAGCTCGGCGAAAAGCTCTTCGACCCGCGCATTACCATCTATTCCGATCCGCTCAACGCCACGGCTCCCGGCCGCGTGTTCGACGGCGACGGACTGCCCGTGAAGCGCATGACCTGGGTGGAGAAAGGCGTGATGAAGAACCTCTACTATTCCCGTTATTGGGCCGAGAAAAGCAAGAAGCCAGCTACGGCTTTCCCGAGTGGCTGGATTATGGAAGGCGGCACCCAAAGCGTCGATGACCTTGTCAAAGGCACGGCAAAAGGCATCCTCGTTACGCGCCTCTGGTACATCCGCGACGTCGATCCGCAGACGCTCCTCGTCACCGGCCTCACCCGCGACGGAACGTTCTATATCGAGAACGGCAAGATCAAACACCCCATCAAAAACATGCGCTTCAACGAAAGCCCAGTCATCATGCTCAACAACATCGAGGCCATGGGCAAACCGGTGCGACTGGGCGGCAACATGGTCCCGCCCTTGAAGATTCGGGATTTCACGTTCACCAGCTTATCGGATGCGGTGTAGCGGAAGTTGACGAGCAGCAAAAAGCCCTGTCTGGTTTGCAGACAGGGCTTTTTGTTGCTCGTTAATAGCAAACTCTACTTACCTCCGAAAACGTAGCCTAGCGAAAATTCTAGCACCCGGTTATGCAGGCCACCGAAACCATAGGCTTCGCGCGCCGCCTTTTCTTGTTCGTTGTTGTTGATATCGGTAAGGCCATAGTTCAGACGAGCAGCTACAAGCAGGCCGTTCTTTAGATCTGCGCCAAGCCCGCCACACAAGCCGATGTCTCCTTTATAGTCTTCCTTGACATCTAAGTTTTCGGTTTTGAAGCCGCTCCCGTTGGAACCAGAGGAATATCCTACTTGGCCATCCTGCCGGGCTGCCAGCAACAAGCCAAATTGTGGCCCTAGCTGAATATTAAAAACGTCGCCCAAGTAGATCTTCACCAGGATGGGAAGATTCAAGTAAGAAAGCTTGGTTTTGTTTTCGAGCGTTATACCTCCCCCGACCGGAATTTTATTGTCGGAGCCCTGCTGCGAGTACACTAGTTCGGGTTGAATGGCAATATGCTTGGAAGGCCGCAACCGCAGCACTCCTCCTATATGTATTCCCGGTTTGAAATTTGCTCCCTGATTGACGGTGCCATCGAGAACGGCCAAGCTCAACCCTGTTTTCACCCCAACTTGAACGCCCGTTTGCGCCCAACCAGTTGCCGCACAGCCCAACAAAACACCTAGTAATAGAATAGTTTTTTTCATGAATGATAGAAGAGAAAAAGAAATGCCGTGCAAGCAAATAAATCGCAACAGCAGTCCCAAAACTCCTCTGTATCATCCACTATTTACCAAATTTAATACCCACAAAGGCTTGAATAACACGGTTTTTCAGGCGTGGGTCGTTGGCGCCGTTCAGGTCGTCTACGTCGTTGATGTTGTTGATACCAGCCGTGTAGCGGGCGCCGATGATGACGCTCCCAAGTTCGAGGCCGGCGCCGGCAGCCAGGGCAAAATCGTTCTTTTTGTAGTTGTTGTCGGCGGTGCGGTCGACGGGGCCGTAGCCATCGGCTGCGCTGATGCGGAGCGTACCGTTTTCGCGGGCACCCAGCAACACGCCGAATTGTGGGCCGGCTTCGGCGTACACGGGGCCTACTTTCACATGGGCCAGCACCGGAATGTTGAGGTAGTGCAGCTTGGAATCGTAGTTGGCAACGGCTGATTTGAACTGTGAGCCTTGCAGGGAGTACAGCACTTCGGGTTGGATAGACAACGGGCCTACTATGGGCAGCCGCAGGAAGGCGCCGACGTGGTAGGTGGTTTTATAGTCGGTGTCCATGTTGATGTTTTGGCCGTCGAGCACGGCGTTGTTGACGCCAGCTTTGATACCAAATTGAGCTTGAGTTTGGCTGGCACCAGCCAACAGCAAGAAAAGTAGGGCAAGAATTCGCAGAGGTTTCATGGTAGGGAAGCAAGATTAGTTATACATAAAACCAGTAAACGCAAATTCATTGCCAGACCCATATGCTGGCGGCAACAAGTTTTCAACTTGAGTGTCAGACTCATGCGTTTCACGGCTTTTTTACGGCCAGCAATTCACTTTCTCCTCTTCAAGCCACCTACCTCATTTATTTTTGTCTGTTATTGGCTACGGCTAGTAGTCCTGTCCTCCACCTTATCGCCTTGCATGCCTGTTCCTTTCACTTTCGTGCGTCTGCAATACCGCTCCGGCGACTGGGATGGCGTAGACGAGCGGATGCCGACCAACCTGCTACACTCGCTGATTCAGTACACCAAAATACCCGTCAACCAGAAAGAGCAAGTGGTGGCGCTGGACTCGCCGGAGTTGTTTCGGCACCCCTTCTGCTACCTATCGGGGCATCGCCTGGTGCAGTTTTCGGCGCAGGAAAAGACGAACTTCACGCAGTACGTGCGCAACGGCGGTTTCGTATTCGTTGATGACTGCAACCATGACATCGACGGCCTGTTTGCCCGCTCGTTCGAGGAGCAGATGCGGCAGTGCTTTGGCGCTGGTGCCCTGAAGAAAATTCCCAAGACCCACGTCATCTACTCTCAGTTTTTCAAGTTCCCCGACGGCCCACCACCCACCTCCTTCGAACTCAATGGCTGGGGCGACGACCTGGTGCACGACTACTCGAAAGGCATCGAAATCAATGGCCGCCTCGGCGTGCTCTACTCCAACAAAGACTACGGCTGCGAGTGGGACTACGACTTCCGCAACAAGCGCTTCCTAGCCGAAGACAACACCAAATTTGGCGTCAACATCTTGCTATACGCACTGACGGCATAGCATGTCAACCCGTGGACCGATGTAGAGACGCCATACTTGGCGTCTCGTCGTTGAACGGCCGAAACTGCACCTAGCTAAACAACCTCAGCCACGACGGGACGCCAAGTGTGGCGTCTCTACATCGGTCGCGCACAAGAATTTATTGGCAATTAGTGTAGTTTCTGGACTGCTGTACATATTACCGAAATGCCTGGGGCAGCTTCTCTAGTAGTAACGGTTGCAGCGGCGCAGGCAACAGCTTGCCTTGCGCATCGAATACGCCGAGTTGTTGCAGCCATGCCTCAAACTCCGGGGCGGGGCGCAAACCGAGCACGCTTCGGAGGTAGATGGCATCGTGGAAGGACGTGGACTGGTAGTTGAGCATAATATCATCGGCGCCGGGCACGCCCATGATGAAATTGCAGCCGGCCACGCCGAGCAGCGTGAGCAGGGTGTCCATGTCGTCCTGGTCGGCTTCGGCGTGGTTGGTGTAGCAGATGTCCATGCCCATGGGGAGACCCAGGAGCTTGCCGCAGAAATGGTCTTCCAGCGCCGCCCGGATGATTTGCTTACCGTCGTAGAGGTATTCGGGACCGATAAAACCGACTACGGAATTAACTAACAGCGGCCGGAAACGGCGGGCTACGGCGTAGGCGCGGGCTTCGCAGGTTTGCTGGTCGAGGCCGTGGTGCGCGTTGGCGCTGAGGGCGCTGCCCTGGCCGGTTTCAAAGTACATAACGTGCTGGCCCACCGTGCCCCGGTTCAAACTGAGCGTGGCTTGCCAAGCTTCATCGAGCAGGGCCAAGTTGATACCGAAGCTGGCATTGGCCGCCTCAGTACCGGCAACACTCTGAAACGTCAGGTCTACCGGGGCTTGCTGCCGCACCAGTTCCAGCGTAGTTGTGATGTGGCAAAGCACGCAGGACTGCGTAGGAATGGCATATTGCTGCCGAATGGCGTCGAGCATTTCCAGCAGATTACGGACTGCGGCGGGGCTATCGGTGGCGGGGTTAATGCCGATAACGGCGTCGCCGCTGCCGTAGAGCAAGCCGTCGAGCAGGCTGGCGGCAATGCCGCGGGCGTCGTCGGTGGGGTGGTTGGGCTGAAGGCGAGTAGCTAAGTGGCCGCGCAAGCCCAGCGTGTTGCGGAACTGCGTTATCACTTCGCACTTGCGGGCTACGGCAATCAACTCCTGGTTGCGCATCAGCTTGCTAACGGCGGCTACCATTTCGGGCGTCAGACCGGGGGCGAGTTGCTGGAGCGTACGCGTATCGGTGGTATCGGTCAGCAGCCAGTCGCGCAGCTGCCCCACCGTGAAGTGGCTGACGGGTGCAAACGCGGCGGCATCGTGCGTGTCGATGATCAGGCGCGTTACTTCGTCCTGCTCGTAAGGAATAAGCACCTCGTGGAGAAAATTGCGTAAAGGCACATCAGCCAGCGTAAGCTGAGCGGCTACTCGCTCCTCGTAGGTATCGGCCGCTACCCCCGCCAGCCCGTCGCCCGACCGGAGCGGCGAGGCCCTGGCCAGGAGCGTCTTCAGGTCGGCGAACTGATAAACCCGATTGCGGATGGTGTGGTGGTAAGCCATAAGGAGCAGAGCCTAATAACTGCAAATTGTAAAAACGACTAGAACGTCATACTGCGCTTGCGCAGCATCTCACTAGTCCGATAATTACTTTTCCGGCATCACAGCATGCAGGATGCTTCACAAGCGCAGCATAACGTTCTATCTAACTGCTCTCTTGTGTTGATACTATCGCACTAGGCTTCGCAAAACCTAGCCCTACATAGAGACCTAGTAACAACGCTAAGCCTGCGAAGAATATCAAGCTTAGCAGCCAATTATAATACACAATAGCTCCCAAGCTCACCATCGATAAGATGGTGGCAATCAAAGGAAACCAGGGATAAAACGGGGTAACAAACGGCCGAACTAAATTCGGCTCTTTCCGCCGCAGCACAAACAGGCTAAGCAAACTCGTTAGGTACATCAGCACTGCCCCCAATACCGACAGGATGATGAGCTTGTCGGTGGTACCCGTCAGCAGCGAAACGCACCCCACTACCCCACCGGCCACCAAAGCCCAATGCGGCGTTTGGAACTGCGGGTTGACGCGGGCCAAAAAGCTCGGTAGGTAGCCGCTGCGCGCCAGCGCAAATACTTGCCGTGAATACCCGATGATGGTGCCGTGAAACGAGGCCACTAAGCCAAACAAACCGATGCTAGCAAACACCTTGGTCCAGGGGCTTCCTTTGCCCAGCGCATAGCTCAAGGCTTCGGGCAGTGGGTAGTCGATGCCACTGAGCCGGTGCCAATTGGTGACCCCGCCGGTCAGCACCATCACGCCCAGGGCCAGGAAAACCAGCGTGACCAGCCCGTAGGTGTAGCCAATCGGAATAGTGCGCTGAGGGTCCTGCACTTCTTCGGCTACCATCGCTACGCCCTCGATGGCCAAGTAAAACCAGATGGCAAAGGGCAAGGCCGCAAATACCCCCGCCGCCCCAAACGGCAGGGGGTCGGCGAGAAAGTTGCTGGCCTTGAAATGCGGCGCTACCAGGCCCATAAACAGCAATAGCTCGGCCACGGCCAGCAAAGTCACCACCAACGAAAACAGCGCCGACTCTTTGATACCCAGCAGATTGATACCGATAAACAGCACGTAGCTACCCAGCGCCGTTGCCAGCACGGGCACGCTCGGATACAGGAAATGCACGTAGCTACCCAGGGCAAAGGCAATGGCGGGCGGCGCAAACAGAAACTCCACCAGCGTCGCATAGCCTGCCACAAACCCTCCCACTGGTCCCAAGGCACGGTGCGCGTACGCAAACGGTCCGCCAGCCTGCGGAATGGCCGTCGTCAGTTCGGTGAAACTGAAAATGAACGTGACGTAGAGCACCGTAATCAGGAGGGTGGCTATCAGAAACCCAACCGTACCCGACACGGCCCAGCCGTAGTTCCAGCCGAAGTATTCACCGGAAATAACCAGTCCCACCGCAATAGCCCACAGGTGCAACGGCTTCAACACTTTCTTTAAGGCAGGCGGCGGAGCATCGTTCATACAGTAGGCTAAGTGAAAAGCTAAACCCTTAACATAGCGCTAATTGCGCGAAATCATTTGTTTCTGCCAGCTTGCGAGCTGTTTCCATCGGATTCGTACTGCGACAACAGAATCGCCTGCTCGAAACCGACAATAACAGGTACCAGGGCGCTTCCGAAAACGGCTAGCAAATGGCCGCTCTGTGCGCTAAAGAATGTAAAAGCTCGCTCACTGATGGCAGGCAGTAACTTGAACATCAAGGTGGTAGTGTCGATGGCGTTAGCCAAGGCACAGGCCAGGCACTGGAGGCTGCCTCTCTTCTTGGTTTTCAGGTGGTGCACTTCTTATTGGCACTGAACTTTAGCCCATCCTTGACTGTAATACTCTATACTATATTCCAAATGCTTAACTTTATCAGTGAAAGCACTCAGACCAAACAACTAAACACACATGGGGAAATCCCAAGCAAGCTTCGGCAAGAAGGAGAACGAGAAAAAGCGCCAGAAGAAAAAGATGGACAAGGAGGAGCGCAAAGAAGAGCGCCAGGCTACTGCCAAGAAAGGGCAGAACCTGGACGAGATGCTCGCCTATGTAGACGAAAATGGCAACATCTCAACCACTCCCCCCGATCCGACCAAGAAAAAGGAAATCAAGGTCGAAGATGTCCGCATCGGGGCACTAAAGCAGGAAGACCAGGAGCAGGACGATCCGATCCGCAAGGGTACGGTTACGTTCTTCAACGACTCCAAGGGCTACGGCTTCATCAAAGACCAGCAAACGCAGGAAAGCGTTTTTGTGCATGCCAACAGTCTTGGGGGCATTACGATAAAGGAAAACGACAAAGTAACTTTCGAAGTGGAAATGGGCCAGAAAGGTCCTAGCGCTGTCGGGGTGAAAAAGGCAACCGAGTAAATCGGGGCACCAACAAAAAGCGGCGACAACTCTTCGGAGCTGCCGCCGCTTTGCATTTGTACTCGTCAGTATAAACGCCGCCGTGCGTCCGCTCAGCAGAAGGGCCTGCAGGCAATTTCCCTTCTCTACTTGATCTGGATGAGGCAGCGCGCAAAATTTGCTGCGCAGGTAAGGCTACAACAGCAGCACGTCGATGCGGTGGGCGTGCACCATTTCAAGCGTAGTGGACCAGGCAAACACCGTGAAGTAGCCGTCTTGGGAAGCGACAAGTGCCAGCGCATCGCGCTGGTCGTACACGAACTGGGCAGCGGCCAAGTGGCGGGTACCGCCGTTTTGGGCCGGGTGCAGATACCGAGCTACACTATCAACTACGGGCTCCGTTATGACCATTTTATCGACAGGCACGCTGGTTTCGGCGCGGGCCACTTTCACCCCGAAGGCCAACAAGTGATAATCGCGGGTGATGACGGTGGCGCCATCCACAGCCGTAAAGCCGCCCACAATCCCGATGGCGCGTTGAATATCCTCGCGCCACTTCCACTTGGCCTGCTCCTGCTGCCGCCCCTCCGCAATACCCATGTAGGCGGGTAGCACAGGGTAGGTAATAGGCTTCACTATAGACTCCTGCCACTGCGTGGAATTGGGTGGCACCACCAGCACCAAGCCACCCCGGCCGTGGGCCCGCATTGCGGTTGCCAGCTCGCCCAGCACGTTGTCGGTTTCGCCGGCGGTGGTAGGCAGGCTGCGGCCCGGCAAAAAAGCCTGTAGCGCCGGGCAGTCGTCCATGGCGGCGCTTTCCCCATCAACGAGTTGGAGCTGGTCGCCGCGCAGGATAGCCACGTTCACGAACTTCCCGAAACCATCGGCACGGCGATGCTTTACCACGAGCAGGCCGGGCTCTATTACTTCTATTACCAAGCACAGCGGTGGAATACCAGTGGCGGTGCCCCATACATAAAGGCCTTGCTCATCGTGCCACACCCCCAAATGAATACCGGGTAGCTCTACAGCAGGCGCCAGCTTAAGCAGGTTGTACGGGATAAGGCGGCGCTTACTAAACACCACTGGCTGCGTGGCTTGCTCCGGCTCGAGCAGTGCCAGCGAAATCTTAGGTGGGTGCCCCTCTTCACGGCGCAAACTCGCCCAGAAGGCGGCATCAATCATTACTTCCACTAGGTGCACCGACGGTGGCGAGGCCAACAGGCTGGTATTGTGCGCGGTGGCCGCTTCGTGGTGGCGGGCAAAGTGGGTTTCAATCATGGGAGCGACTACACGGGCCGCCAGGTAGGTTGGTTCAGAAAGCATAACCGGCAAGTACGGAGCTTTTGCGGTTGGATGCTACTTCTTTGTACCCGCGTGGATCGGTGGGTGCTACTGCCACAACGCAGTGCTTCATTGCTGCACTGCGTCCGGTTGCCACAGTATGCGCCGCTTTACTTTACACGGGCAACGGTAGTAAGCTAGATGGTATCATGCGTAGGGAAGTAGGCCGTACCGCTGCTTTGGTGTAGCTTCCGGCGCCTGGCCCGCCTGTCGTTGCCCGCACTAGGCTAGCAGTTTACATCCGCATTCTTGCTTAATTCTCCACCACTTCCCACATGAAAAAAGTTTTTCTCGTTCTACTGTTCTTGTATTCCGCCACAGCAAGCTTTGCCCAAACCAAACAAGCCGAGCTGCTATTGATTGGCACCTTCCACTTTCATAATCCGGGGGCAGACTTGGCGAAAATCAAAACCTTCGACGTACTGACGCCAAAAGTGCAGAGCGAGCTGGAAACCATCACCAACAAGATCAACCAGTTTGCGCCCGACAAAATATTCGTAGAGTGGGCCTGGGACGACCAAACCGGCCTCGATGAGCTCTACACGCAGTACCTCAGTGGCAAGTACGAGGAATACGTCATGGTCAAGTACACAAATCCGAAAGGGAGAGACTTTTATCTGAAAAACGAAATTATTCAGCTAGGCTTCAGGGCAGGCAAAAAAGCTAAGCTGACCAAGATTTACGCCCTCGACTACAACAAAACGGCTTTCCCCTACGACAGCGTGATGAAGGCAATGAAGGAAGCTCACCAAGAAGCGTTGATTAAGGGCATAGAAGGCAATTTGAAAGCGCTGGAAACCAACCTAAACAGGAAAATAGAAACCTACACCCTAACCCAACTCCTGCTCGACCTCAACACCAAGGAAGATCTTGCTTCCAATAAAGCCTTCTATATCGATAGATTGAACAGAGCCGGAACTACCAGCAATTTCGCCGGACCGTATCTGGTGTCGGAATGGTATCGGCGCAACCTGTACATGTATTCGCTGGTGCAGAAAACGGTAGAGCCCTCCGATGACAAGGTGATGGTGCTGGCCGGCTCCGGTCATGCCGCTATGATGAAAGAGTTCATCGAGCTAGATAACCGATTCAGGGTGCAAGAGCTGAAAAACGTCTTGAAAAGCAAATAGCTAGGATTGCGAAGCTCGTACGGCTAACAAAGTAACCCCAACCAATCTGCCGGTGATGCCATAAAAAAGCCCCTTAGTTTGTGCTAAGGGGCTTTTTAAGCTTTCAAGCAATTTCTTGCTTTTGAAGCGGTCCGGACGGGACTCGAACCCGCGACCTCCGCCGTGACAGGGCGGCATTCTAACCGACTGAACTACCGAACCAGTTGCTCGAGCGGAGCACAAGTGCTTTTCGCTAAAGTGCTGCAAAGGTAAGGGGGATTTTGATACTCACAAGAAAAACAGCTCCTGCAAGGCAGAAAAGCTTCTTTTACCTCTTGACGACCAAGCCATACGCCTGGCATCTACTTTCATTGTGCTAACTAGCAAGGCATTATAAACGTATGGTGCAGGGCCCTCGCCGGGAAAGGTACAGGCTGTGCCAAGCAACTGCCCGCCAAACTCACGATAATCAACACTAGCGGCAGACACCGAAGCTGCTACTAGTTTTGCGCGTTAATCTGGAATGTGCTTGCTCTTTTTGCTCCGGTGTGAAGCTTTTCTTGGCGCAGGCACTTGAGGCTCCTCCTCATCCGTGAGCTTGGCCAGCGTAGCCTCGGCTGCTGTAGCATCGGGGGAGGCGTCGGTTGCGGGACCTGCGGCGGCTTGCTTTTTCGCCAAATACGTGAGCCCAGCCGCCAGCAGGGCCACCCCGCCTACTACTTTTTGACCCGTGCTCAGCTTGGTAAGTTGCTTGGTGACTTTGCGAAATTTCTTGAGCGATACTGCCGCTTCATCAAGCAAGTCGTTCGACTGATTGCCTTTCTTTGAGTGCTTCTTGTCCTTAGCCATGATAGTGTAGAGAAACATGAAAAAATAGGTCTGCTCCAAGAGCAATGCCTTTCAACACCTTTGCCCCTGCGGGTTCGTTATTCGCAAGCTTTGCCGTTAAGGTTTCCTTTTCCACATACTGCTTTTTTATCGTTGCTGCGCGACTCAGGTATTACACTTGAGCTTATTAGCAACATATATATGCTCCACTTGCGGCAAATTCAAGCGCAAATGAAGTGGACTTTCGCTGCTCCACTTCCCCAAGGGCTTGCGGCAGAACTCAAGCTTCCTTGGTCACTGCTCATTGGGTAAAGCAGTCTGTCTGGTGGCTTTGATTCCGGTTTATCCACATCCGTAGCGCAACACCAAGCACCACCAACCCCCAGGCTCCAATACAAGTCAGGGCCCCAATCAATAAGCTAGTTAGCTCCCCAAACTCATACCTCATCTGGCGGGTACGCATAAAATGCAATGCAATAGCCAAAAAGTATAATGACCAGTATTGTATGTAGATATAAAAGGTAACGGACAGCGTGAAAAGCGTTGCTACCGTAGTTTTCTTCTTGAACAACACTGCCGATAGCATCATAAAGCAGGCATAAAGTCCGGCGCCAATCAGTATTCCTCCTATCCCTCCTTGCAATAAGAATACCGCCTTCACCTCCTTCTCGCCAGCCTGTGCAAGCACCGGCCAAAAGAGGCAACTACCGGTTACGATACCTCCGAGCAGATTTTTCATTCGCTATCTGTGAGTAAAGACCCAAGACCATATCTAAATGATATTGAAGCTTTTACGTTAGTAAGGCGCGATTATTCTATGCAGATTGCTCTACGCTCGATGGCGTTGGGCAAATCAAGATTTCTTGGCAGCTTCTAGGATTTTGGCGGCTGTATGGAAGAAACGGGTGGTGGTCTGGCGGCCGAGTGTCTTGTCTAAGAAGGTCATAGAAGCTGGCGGCCGGCCTTCTATGATGTACCACACCACAAAGGCTTCCTGGTCGGTGAGGGAAACAATTTCCATATCTGCTTTGGGCGAAAACAGTGGCAATTCTAGCCCAACCGGCGCGGGCTCAGCCAGAAACATCACACACAGCCGCATATCATTGGTGACGGCTAGGTGACCAAAGGGATTGAGGGTCAGCAGTTGTTCTAATTCCGCTACACTGCGCAGAAACACCGATACGCGGTATCCTAACGTCTGCTGCAAGTGCTGCTCGATCCGGGCGGTGAGTTGGGCGCGGTTTTGCTCTTCAGTTTCGAAAAACACATTGCCACTCTGAATGTAGGTGCGCACATTGCTCAAGCCCAACTCTGTGAAAAGACGGCGCAATACGTCCATCGTTACGCGGTGGCCACCCACGTTGATACCACGCAGGAAGGCAATATAGGTCGTCATGCAAAAGCAGCTTGGAAGGTGAAGGTTCTGACAGCCAAGCTACGAAACCATGACTCACGTTCGCATTATCCTGTGCGGAGTGCGCGACTACATCAACCCGCGCTACCTCGCGCGCAAGCACACCTTCTCCCTGTATACCATCGAGGGCGACATGGAGGACCCAAGCAAGCTACTGGAAGACGAAAGCATCACCATCCAAGGTCAGTAGTACCAAGTGCTGAAGGATAGATTTAAGCTAGTACAGAAGACGCAGGGTTGCTTTAATCATTATTGCCGTGCGCTGCTAGACTAACCCATCCGTTTTCTATTAGCTCTGAGAACCTGTCAGTTCAGCATCAGTACTAGCAAAAGAAATAATGTAAACTCAGTGCTAATACTGATGCAATAATTCCATATTAAAAATAATATTGCATATCGCTCCTACACTCTCACAAGAATTGTTAATACACAGGCAAGCTTGACAATTAATACAATCATTAATTCCTCACCTTACTTTTAAATCAAATTACCTATTACAAAGCTATATAAGTCACAATAACAGAAATCATGTGCAACTTTAACACACCCGAAGAGTTTGACAAGCGTCAATTATTTTCAGAAGAATTACGCTTTGTATATGATAAACATTTAGATCTATTTAATGTAAGACGAGAACATGAATGGAGGGTTTTTTTTGGCATGATAACGCTAATCGGACTTTCCAGTGCCGCTTTACTCAACTACTATGTCGTTTTAACTACTTTCCAGAAGGCTCTATGGTCAGCAGGCTTGACCGTATTGTTCATTGTCCACGGTCTCTATCAGTCGGGGATACAGCGTCGTAACAGAATAGACCGTATAGTAATGGATGAGGTTACTAGGCATATATGTTCCTTAATGAACTTGGATAAAACTTGCTATTTAAGGTTAGCCGTAGATGCTAATGCAGAAGGTGATTCAGTTCAATCAGGAACAGCAATACCGGGTCCCTGGTATAGTTCCCGATACATATGGGCATTTGTTCTACAAAATGTTACAGTGTTAATTATTTGTATTTTCTCCCTTTTAGTTGCTTGGGATGGAATAAAAAATCAAACACCTATAAAGTAATCTACGGTAGTTAGCACTAACTATCCGCAATAATTAAGATAAAACTATTAGCCATATAAAAGCGGCTGAAGATATTAATCTTCAGCCGCTTTACGCTTATGCCTTTAGGCGCGCTATTACATATGAATTGCGCGGTTCTCGGTGGCAGCTAGGCAGGCTTCCTTCATAGCTTCGGCGTAGGTGGGGTGGGCGTGGCTCATGCGAGCTACATCCTCGGCGGAGGCGCGGAATTCCATGGCCGTTACGGCTTCGGCAATGAGGTCGGCGATGCGCGGACCGATCATGTGCACACCCAGGATTTCGTCGGTTTCCTTGTCGGCCAGCACTTTCACGAAACCGTCGAGGTCCATGGAGGCGCGGGCGCGGCCGGAGGCCCGGAAGGGGAAGTTGCCGGTTTTGTAGGCCTTGCCTTGCTCTTTTAGCTGCTCTTCGGTGTAGCCCACGCCAGCCACTTCGGGCCAGGTGTACACCACGCCAGGAATGAGCAGGTAGTTGATGTGCGGCTTCTGACCCACAATGGTTTCGGCCACATATACGCCTTCTTCCTCGGCCTTGTGGGCCAGCATAGCGCCCCGAATCACGTCGCCGATGGCGTAGATGCCGGGCACGTTGGTTTGCAGGTGTTCATCGACCTTGATGCGACCCCGCTCTTCCATGGCCACGCCGGCCACTTCTAGGTTCAGGCCCGCGGTGTAGGGCACGCGGCCCACAGCCACCAGGCAGTAGTCGCCTTCAAATTTCACTTCCTCGCCTTTGGGGTTGGTAGCGGTTACGGTCACGGCGTCGCCCTCGCGGGTAGCGCCGGTTACTTTATGACTCAGAAAAAACTCGATGCCGATTTTACCCAGGATGCGCTTCAACTCTTTGCCAAGGGCGCGATCCATGGTCGGAATCAGCGAATCCATGAATTCGATGACGCTCACTTTGGCGCCGAGACGAGCATAGACCGACGCCATTTCCAGCCCGATTACGCCGCCGCCAATCACCATCATGTGCTTGGGCACTTCCCGGATGTTCAGGGCCTCGGTGCTGGTGATGATGCGCTGCTTGTCCTGCTGAATGAAGGGCAGCACGGTGGGCTTGGAGCCAGTGGCAATGATGACGTTTTTGGTTTCGATTTGCTGCTCCTCACCGCCCGCCGTAGGCTGAATCTTGAGGTGATTTTTATCGACAAACGAACCGACGCCCTTCAAAACGTCGATCTTATTTTTCTTCATCAGGAACGCAATACCGTCAACATTAGCCTTCACGACGCCGTTTTTGCGGTCTATCATCTGGTTCATGTTCACCTGCAAGTCGCTCAGCTCGATGCCATGCTCCTTGAAGGTGGAGTGGGCATTGTGGTAGTGCTCGGTTGAGTCGAGGAGAGCTTTGCTGGGAATGCAGCCCACATTCAGGCAAGTGCCGCCTAGCGTGTCGTATTTCTCGATGAGGGCCGTTTTGAGGCCAAGCTGGGCGCAGCGGATAGCCGCTACATAACCGCCGGGCCCGGAGCCGATAACGGTAACGTCGTATTGGTTCATACTCAGAAGGTGAGTTCGGTGGAAATCAACGGCCACGAAGGTACGAACGGCAAGGTTGTGAACTTGCGAAATTGTGAGATAGGCGTTTCTGAGTCAGTGGAGCGTCTAAAACCAGCTTTTAACGTCTTAAACGAGCTTGCGAATTCGCCTCTCTTAATGGACTACGTCTGCCGAAACGCTACTCCACTAACACGCCGACGAAGTAGTTGAACGTATCTACCTCGATATTTTCCTTGGTCAAGCCTGGCACGTCTATGACTTGAAAGCTGGTAGTAGGCGCAATAAAGCGGTACTCGCCGCCTTTGGTACGTACGCGAACCGGCATATCGAAACCAGGCACGTCGGCTATCCAACGGGCCAGCACTTTGCCATCCTCGAACCGCAGTTCCAGGGTTGGCACGCCCGGATGGCGCAGGTATTGGTCGAAGATGCGGGTTAGGTCGCGGCCGCTTTGCCGGTTGATATACCCAACTATTTGCTCGGTAGTGACGGTTTGGTGGTAGAAGGTTTGGGAGAGGCCGCGCAGAATCTGCCGCCACTTGGCGTCGTCGTTGATAACCGTGCGAACCATGTTGAGCAGGTTGCTGCCCTTGTCGTACATGTCGCCGGAGCCTTCCTTGTTCACGTTGTAGGGCCCGATGATGGGGCCGTCGTTGCGGGTGTTGCGCCGCTGGCCGTGGATGTACTCCTGGCCCGCCTGCTTGCCGAACTGGCCTTCCACAAACAACGCTTCCGAGTAGGTGGTGAAACTCTCGTGCACCCACATATCGGCAATGTCCCGGGAAGTGATGTTGTTGCCAAACCACTCGTGGCCGCTTTCGTGGATGATGATGAAGTCCCACTTCAAGCCCCAGCCGCTATTCGAGCGGTCCTTGCCCAGGTAGCCGTTCAGGTACTTGTTGCCGTAGGCTACGGCGCTCTGGTGCTCCATGCCCAGGTGCGGAGCATCGACCAGCTTGTAGCCATCTTCGTAGAAGGGGTACGGACCAAACCAAGACTCCATACTCTTCAGCATGGGCTTCACATTGGCCGCGAACTGCTTTTTAGCCTTCTCCAAATTTTCGGGAAGCACCCAGTAGTCCAAAGTCAGCTTGCCTTTCTCCCCGCCGTAGGTGTCGCTGAAGTGGGTGTAGTCGCCCACGTTGAGGGCCACGTCGTAGTTGTTGATGGGGTTGCCAACAAACCAGTCGAAACGGGTGTAGCCGTCCTTTAGCGCGGTGGTTTTGCGCAAGCGGCCGTTTGACACGTCTTTCAGGCCCTTCGGCACCGAAACACTGATTTGCATGCTATCCACTTCGTCGGCTTGGTGGTCTTTGGTGGGCCACCAGATGCTGGCGCCCACTCCCTGGCAGGCCGTAGCTACCCAGGGCTTGCCTTTGGCGTCCTGGGTGAAAACCAAGCCCCCGTCCCAGGGCGCGTGTTGGGCCACGGTGGGCTGGCCGGAGTAGTACACCGTAAACTCGCCGCGGCTCCCCTTGCGAACAGGCGCCGGAAACGTCAGAAACACCGCATTAGCTTCGCGGGTGTACGGCACCGTTTGGCCCTGGCACTCCACCTTTTCCACGGTTAGGTTGCTAAATAAATCGAACTGGAGGCGGGTGAAGTCCTGGGTGGCCGTGAAGCGAAACAGGTTGGACCCGCGGATGGATTTGCGCGCCACGTCCAGCTTTACATCGAGGTGGTAGTAGTTGATATCGTAGCAAGTGCGCAGCGGCGTGAGAGCTCCGCGCAAGGAGTCGGCGCGGGTGAAGGCGGCCTTGGGCTGCATAAGTTGGGCCGATGTGAAATGGGCTAGGCCCATCAGGCCGGCCAGAAGAAAGTGGAAGTAGCGCACAAGCAAACAGCTGGGGTGTAAAGTAAAGAACGGTATTGCAAGCAAAACGCTGCGTCGCGGCTATCAGGCAGCTACAGCGCCGGCTGTTTCCGCACGATTCAGGTGGTAGAAGCCCCGGTAGGCGGTAAGTTTGCGTGTCTACTCCTTAGTCTATGAATTCCACTTCCGCACCTTCCCGTGCTTCGGTGCTGCTGGCTTTTGCGGCCGTGTACCTCATCTGGGGCTCCACTTACCTAGGTATCCGATTCGCTATCGACTCTATTCCGCCGTTGCTGATGGCGGGCACCCGTTACGCGCTGGCGGGGGCTTTGCTCTACGGGTTTATGCGCTGGCGCGGCGAGCCTGCCCCTACTCTAAATGGCTGGTGGAAGGCCCTCGTTATTGGCATCTGCCTGCTCGGGTTCGGCAACGGTGGCGTAACGCTCGGCGAGCAGTACATTCCCTCGGGGCTGGCGGCGCTGCTAGTAGCTACGGTGCCCATGTTTCTGGCGCTGCTAGGCTGGTGGAGCGGCACCGCGGCGCGGCCCACATGGTGGGTAGCGGTAGGCTTAGCGTGCGGACTAGGGGGCGTGTACTTGCTGGCCCGCACACCCGGCGCCAGCCACGTGGCCCTGCCAGGGCATGAGACGCTGGGCATCAGTCTGGTGCTGATAGCCGCTTTTTTGTGGGCTATTGGCTCGCTGTACTCGAAAAAAAATCAGCCGAGTTCCTCGCCTTTTCTGTCGGGCGGTATGCAAATGCTGTGCGGCGGCTTGCTGATGCTCGCGGTTGGGCTTTTGCGCGGGGAGGCCACGGGCTTCGAGCTGGCGCAAGTCACGCCGAAGTCGTGGTTGGCGTATGGGTACTTGGTTTCCGTTGGGTCGATTGTGGCTTTCACGGCTTACATCTGGCTGCTGCGGGTGGTGGAGCCAGCGCTGGCAGGCACGTACGCCTTTGTGAATCCGGTGGTAGCGGTGTTGCTGGGGTGGGCCTTTGCCGGCGAAGCACTGAACCCCCAAATGCTACTTGGCGCTGCCTTGATTGTGGTGGCCGTGGCGCTGGTGGTGCTTGGCGGCCGAAAAGCCAAGGTCTAGCCTTAAACGAAACTGTCCCTTGACGTACGTGCCTCTCTTGTTTTCCGCCCGTTTTCAACTTACGCCTGGCCTGCTAGGCGCTTATTATCATGGCGAAATCACCCTCCCCTCCTTCCGCATCAACTAAGCTACCAACGTCGGCCCCCGTGTGGCAGTCGGCCGCTTACACGCTTTATCGGGACTGTTTGGTACAGGGCCAGTACACGGCGCGGGCTTTGTCGCGCACCGAGTTGACGTCTGATTACCAGAGCCCGATTAACAAGTTTCAGAGCCCGCAGGTGATTTTCAAGTTCAGCTTGAACGGCGAGGACAACGAAATGCCGCCGGGCCAGGACCATTTGTTTGTGGTGGTGCCCAACGCCGACGGCGCTTTACTTGAGACGCCCCTTCTTGTGTTTGGGCAGCCGTACAAGAATGAAACGGCCGTACCCCACGATACTTACCTCACCTCTGCTACATACCTAAAAATCAGGCTGGACATGCGGCCGGTGCTGGCGGCCTTCAATAGTCAAGGTTTCTACACCTTATATAATGGGCAAAGACTTTATAAGGACGATTTCAAACAGGTATTTGTAGCGGGCAATACGCCGCCACTGAGCTGGAACTTCAGTACCCTTATCGACACGCCGCAACTGGAGCTACATGACCCCGACGGCAACGGAATCTTCGAAACCACTGTGCAATTATTTGCAGCTGCCAACACGAAAACCACCGTTGCTCAGTGGAAGCAAAACCTCGACGTATCCGGATTTCCGCAGTACACTTCCGACTATCCGTTGCTTGATGCTCTTTACAACCTAGCCTTGGAAGAAGCCAAGCGCGCCGTAGAGCCCGACGGCACGTTCCGCACCGGCCAGGAGTGGGCCGGCGTCTGGACCCGCGACATCAGCTACAGCATCATTCTGGCCCAGGCAGCACTGCAACCCGAAGTAGCCAAAACCAGCTTACTGCGCAAGGTTACCGCGCAGGGTCGCATCATTCAAGACACCGGTACTGGCGGCGCCTATCCCTGCTCCACCGACCGAGTTATCTGGGCCACGGCCGCCTGGGAAATCTACCTGACCACCGGTGACGAACACTGGCTGAAGCAGGTGTATCCCCTTGTCAAGCAGTCGGTGGAAGACGATCAGTGGAATGCCTACAACCCCGCAACGGGCCTCGTGCGCGGCGAATCTTCGTTTCTGGATTGGCGCGAGCAGACTTACCCGAAGTGGATGCAGCCCGCCGACATCTACCAGTCGGAAAGCTTAGGCACCAACGCTGTTCATTTTCAAGCGAATATAGTGCTAGCGCTGATGGCTGAAAAGCTGGGTGATACCGAGGCCGCTATCCGACATCGGGCGCAGGCAGAAACTATCAAAGCAGGCATCAACCAAAACCTGTGGCTGCCCGAGAAAGGCTACTATGGGCAGTACCACTACGGCCGCACCTACCCTGTACTGTCGCCACGAGCTGAAGCTTTGGGGGAAGCGCTGACGGTGCTGTTCGGAATAGCCGATACAGAGCGCAACCAATCAGTGGTGGCTTGCACGCCGGTGATGGAGTACGGCATACCGTGCATTTACCCCCAGATTGCGGGGGTTCCGCCGTACCATAATAACGCGGTGTGGCCTTTTGTGCAGAGCTATTGGGGCTTGGCCGCGGCCAAAGCGGGCAACGAAACCGCGTTTCTGGAAAGCATAGCCGCCGTGGCCCGGCCTGCGGCGTTGTTTCAAACCAACAAGGAAAACTTCGTGGCCAGCAACGGAGACTTTGCCGGTACGCAAGTGAACAGCAACGTGATGCTGTGGAGTATTTCGGGGGCGCTAGGGCTGGTCTACAAAGGCTTGTTTGGCATGGATTTTCAAGCGGATGGTGTAGCGTTCCGGCCGTTTGTACCGCAGGCGCTGCAAGGCCAACGGCGCCTGACGGGCTTCCACTACCGGCAAGCAACGCTGGATATCGAGTTGCAAGGCTTTGGCAACGTGGTCCGCACTATCATGCTCGATGGCCACCCGCTACCCAATGCCACCGTACCTGCTAGCCTCACGGGCCAGCACACCGTTTCCATAGTGTTAAACTGCGAAGTGCCGCCGGTTGCTGGTCAAAACAAGGTTGCTTGCCACGCTTCACCCCTGACGCCGGTCGTAACCTATGCCGCTGGCCGCTTGGTTTGGGATGCGGTGGAAGGCGCCCACGTGTATCAGGTGCTGCGCAATGGGCAGGTGGCAGGCCGCACCACCGAAATTAGTTTTCCGATTCCCACTCCTGCTGTTTACACCGAGTACCAAGTACTAGCGGTAGATGCGCAAGGCTTCGAGAGTTTTGCCAGTGAGCCTCTGCCTATAGCACCAGATGAAATCCGGTACACCTTTAAGCTTGAAGCAAGCAATCTAAACTCAAACAAGACCTCCTATGGCTATTCAGATGACGGGTTCGTGGAAACCAGTACCACCATGAATCAGAGTGTAGTAGCCCGTGTGACGGTGCCTGCTACCGACCTGTACGCCGTGGATTTTCGCTATGCCAATGGTAACGGCCCCGTTAGTACCAGTAACAAATGCGCCATCCGCACACTGCGCAATGGTCCTCAATTCCTCGGTACTATAGTGCTACCGCAACGCGGAGACAACGAGTGGGCGGATTGGGGCTTCACTAATTCAATTTTGGTACACTTGGCGCAGGGCACGCATTCACTATTCCTCAGCTTAGAATCAGCCAACGAAAACATGAACTGCGAAGTGAATGGAGCACTGTTGGATTATATAAGGCTAACTAAAATAAACTAAGAGTAGTCACTAATTTTTTAATATATCAATAAGCTGATGCATTTAAACGAAAATAAGGCGTATCTAATTGGATTGTAAAATTTCAATAAAATATATTAGCGAAATCACAGCAACCTGCGTAAATTCGCTACGTATCTGGTATCCCAATTTATCCTTACCTGCCCATGAAGCACTCTGCTACTTTACACGACATTCAGACGGAAGGCGATATTAAAACGCTCGTGGATACGCTATGCTTTAAAGCCACCAACGATACGCTGCTTGGTGCTAGCTTCGGAGCCGCAGCGCGTATTCATTGGCCGCATTATCTTACCACCCAATATCATTACTGGAGCAGCACGCTACTTGGAAAAGGCCAGTCGGGCGGCGAGCCGCTGCCTGAGCAGGTGGTGCTACCGCGCAGTGGTGCCCACGTCGAGCACTGGCTGCAACTGTTTTCCACCACTGTAGAAGAACATTTTGCTGGCACCAAAGCAGAAGAAGCAAAGCAGGTAGCCCGCCAAATGGCCACTCGTTTAGGCATCCTCCGCTCACGAGAGCTACCAGTCGATTAGCTGGATTGCTAATCAGCTAGCTAGTTATAATGTATATATTCAGCACAGTACTGGCTGACAACGAATAACACAGTTTCCACAAAGTCCTTCCCTTCCAACTTCCTACCAACAGAAAGGCTCCTTGCGCTATGCAAGGAGCCTTTTTTGTGTTCTTGAAGCAGCAACCTAAACGCCCAGTAGCAGGCGGGTTGGGTCTTCGAGTAATTCTTTCACGCGCACCAAGAACGATACCGACTCGCGCCCGTCGATAATGCGGTGGTCGTAGCTCAAAGCCAAGTACATCATCGGACGAATCACCACTTGGCCGTTTTCCGCCACGGGACGCTGCACGATGTTGTGCATGCCCAGGATAGCCGATTGAGGAGCATTAATGATGGGTGTGCTCATCATCGAGCCGAACACCCCACCATTCGTGATGGTGAAAGTTCCTCCCGTCATTTGCTCGATGGTTAGCTTGTTGTCACGAGCCAGCGTAGCAAGACGTACCACCTCCTTCTCGATACCCTCAAAGGACAGTTCTTCCGCGTTGCGAATAATTGGCACCACCAACCCTTTCGGGGCTGATACGGCAATGCTGATGTCGCAGAAGTCGTTGAACACGATGTCGGTGCCATCAATCTGCGCATTCACAGAAGGCCACTCCTTCAGAGCCACGCACACAGCCTTGGTGAAAAATGACATAAAGCCTAAGCCCACGCCGTTTTTCTCCTTGAACTTGTCTTTGAACTTGGTACGCAAGTCCATGATGGGCTGCATGTTCACCTCGTTGAACGTGGTGAGCATAGCCGTTTCGTTTTTTACCGATACCAAGCGGCGGGCCACCGTTTTGCGTAGGTTGCTCATCCGCTCGCGGCGCTGGTTGCGGTTGCCGGAGGCCGGCTGAGTTGCTGCTACTGGCTTGGCAGCAGGAGCAGAACTGGAAGCTACTGGAGCAGCAATTGGGGCCGGAGCGGCCGGACGAGCCTGTGCATTTTGCGCATCCTCTTTGGTGATGCGGCCATCGCGCCCCGTACCTTGCACGTCAGTGGCATTGATGCCTTTCTCGCCAAGGATTTTGCCAGCCGCCGGCGAAGGCGTGCCCGTGGCGTAGCTTGTAGTGGAAGCCGAAGTAGCTGGGGCCGCCGGAGCAGCCTGTGTAGCAACTGGGGCCGGCGCAGGAGTTGCCGCTGGGGCACCACTGCCGCCCTCAATGCGGGCAATAGTAGCCCCGATACCAATTGTTTCGCCTTCTTTGGCGGCATGGCGCAAAGTGCCGGTGCCTTCCGCTGGCAACTCAAATGTGGCTTTGTCTGATTCTAGCTCGGCAATTATTTCGTCGCGTTGCACTTGGGCTCCGTCTTCTTTCAGCCACTTAGCCACAGTTACCTCCGTAATCGATTCGCCTACGGCCGGAATCTTCATTTCCACTGTGGCGCTACTGCTACTCGCAGTTGGAGCCGAGGCAGTTGCAGCAACTGGCGCAGCACTCGGAGCTGAAGTCACTGTTGGCGTATCCGCCGAGCCCGACTGCGAGCCGCCGTAGCCGCTTTGGTTGCTGGCCGCCGGGTTTTCCTCGCCTTGGCTTACCGGGTCAGCTGAAGGCTGGGGTGGAGCTGCCGGGGCTGCTTGTGCGGTTGAAGGGGCCGGAGCCGCAGACGCTGCTGCGCCGTTGGATGCTGCACCATCCCCGCCAATATCCGCAATAACGGTTCCTATGCCAATGGTTTCTCCTTCCGCCACGCGGATTTTGAGAATACCATCCGTTTCAGCAGGTAGCTCAAACGTGGCTTTGTCGGACTCTAGCTCGGCAATGACTTCATCGCGCTTCACTGAGTCACCGTCCTGCTTCAGCCATTTGGCAATAGTTACTTCGGTGATGGACTCGCCGACAGCGGGGATTTTGATTTCCAGACCCATGAGTGGGATATTGAGAGTTTCGGTGGGTACGTTACGCGGATACTACCACCCGCATTTTCTGAACAACTTTTGTTTCTCTGGCGCGACGGCCAACTAGTTAACTTCTACTAGTCCGCCTTCTTGGCGATGGCCACTGCTTCCTTGATAGTTGAGTCGGCTACGGCTTCCCGAGGCTTATCGAAGGCACGCGCAACCAGTTCTTTCTGCTCTTTGATATGCACTTTGTTGTAACCTGTAGCTGGTGAGGCCGAGGGTTTACGCGCAATAACATCTTCCAACTCGCGGCGCATAAAGCGCAGCAGGTAGTTCCAGTAGCCCATGTTTTCAGGCTCTTCCTGTACCCAATACACCTTGGCCTTCGGATACTTCACCAATTCAGCATCCAGTTGCTTTTTCGGGAACGGATGCAACTGCTCCATCCGCACAATAGCCACGTCCGTACGCCCTGTGTTGTGTTGCTCCTCTAGCAAGTCGAAGTATACTTTGCCGGAGCACAGCAGCACCCGCTTCACTTTCTTCGCATCGGCAAACGTGTCGCCGAGCACTTCGCGGAAGCCGCCGCTCGTAAACTCCTCTATCGGCGATACGCACAGCGGATGGCGCAGCATAGACTTCGGCGACATTACTACCAGCGGCTTGCGGAATTCCCAAGTCAACTGACGACGCAACGCGTGGAAGAAGTTGGCCGGCGTGGTCATGTTTGCCACAACGATGTTGTTCTCGGCAGCCAGTTGCAAGAACCGCTCAGGGCGGGCATTGGAGTGCTCGGGGCCTTGGCCTTCGTAGCCGTGGGGCAACAACATTACCACCCCGTTCATACGTTGCCACTTACTTTCCGACGACACAATGAACTGGTCAATCATGGTTTGCGCACCGTTGGCAAAATCCCCAAACTGCGCTTCCCACACCACCAAGGCCGTGGGGTTGGCCATAGCATAGCCAAACTCGAAGCCCAACACGCCGTACTCGCTCAGCAGTGAGTTATAGATATTTAGCTTCTCCTGGCCCTCCCCAATGTGATTGAGCGAGTTGTAAGGCGCCGACGTTTCGGCGTCGTGCAGCACGGCGTGGCGGTGCGAAAACGTACCCCGCTGCACATCCTGGCCGCTCACCCGCACAATATGCTTTTCGGTTAGCAACGAACCATACGCCAGCAATTCGCCCGCGGCCCAGTTCAATATTCGCGTATCGAAGAACATCTTCTTGCGCTCTTCAATTAGCTTTTCGATCTGCTTCAAAGGCCGAAAACCTTCGGGCAGCGTCGTGAGAGCCTTGCCCACCTTTGCCACTACTTCTTCGCTTATCCCCGTTTCCGGCGACTTATCAAAATCCTCGGTCTTACTGCGGCGCAAACTGCGCCACTCGTTTTCAAGGGATTGATAGTTGTAGGGCAGCGGCTTCTGCTTCACCAGATCCAAGCGGGCCTGTAGCGTGTCGCGGAATTCCTTGTCCATTTGAGCAGCCAACTCCGCGTCCACGTCGCCGCGCTGCACGAGCGTGGTATTGTACACCTCGCGCGGATTCTGGTGCTTGCTGATGATGTTATACAGCGTGGGCTGCGTAAACTTGGGCTCGTCCGATTCATTATGACCATGGCGGCGGTAACACACCATATCAATAAAGATATCGGCGTGGAACTGCTGCCGGTACTCGGTGGCTAGGCGCACTGCGAACACCACGGCCTCCGGGTCGTCGCCGTTAACGTGCAGCACTGGCGCGTCAATGATTTTAGCCAGATCAGTGCTGTAAATCGACGAACGAGCGTCCTCGAAATCAGTGGTAAAACCTACTTGGTTGTTGATAACGAAGTGGATAGTACCGCCCGTTTTGTAGCCTTCCAACTGCGACATCTGCGTCACTTCGAAGCCGATGCCCTGACCGGCCAACGCGGCGTCGCCGTGGATGAGGATGGGCAGCATCTTATCGTAGTCGTTGCCGTAGCCGTGGTCGAGCTTGGCGCGCACAAACCCTTCCACCACCGGGTTCACAGCTTCGAGGTGCGAAGGGTTAGGAGCCAGCTTAAGATTGACGGTACGGCCGGCGGCATCTACCTGGCTGCTATAGCCCATGTGGTACTTCACGTCGCCGTCACCCATGGTAAGGTCCGGTACGGCAGTGCCCTCAAATTCCGAGAAAATCTGCTCGTACGTCTTGCCCATGATGTTGGCCAGCACGTTCAGGCGGCCACGGTGGGCCATCCCAATCACCACTTCCTCCACCCCAAGCTCAGCGCCCCGCTGAATGATGGCATCGAGAGCCGGAATCGTGGTTTCGCCGCCTTCCAGCGAGAAACGCTTCTGCCCCAAAAACTTGGTGTGCAAGAAGTTTTCGAATACCACCGCCTCGTTCAGCTTGCTTAGAATGCGCTTTTTGTACTCGGTGCTCGGGTTGAAGCTCAACGAATCCTTCTCTACTTTTTCCCGAAACCAGTCGAGCACCTGCGGGTCGCGGATGTACATGTACTCGAAGCCAATGGTGCCCGTGTACACCTTATCTAGCGCCGCTACAATGTCGCGCAGCTTGGTGTTTGTTCCCAGGCCCAGCACTTCGCCGTTTTTGAAAACTGTATCCAAATCTGCCTCGCTCAGCCCGAAATCGGTTAGGTCGAGGCGAGCTTTACGGTCCTTGCGCTTACGCACCGGATTGGTATCGGCACGCAAGTGGCCACGGCTCCGATAGGCATGAATCAAGTTGCGTACTTGCGTTTCCTTGTCCGCCGATACGGTATCAACCGACCGAATCTGCTCGGTACCGTTGGTGGAAGCAGGTTGCGTAAGTACCCCTTCGCCTACGGCCTGTGGCACGTCGCCATCGGGATATTGCTGCGAAAAATCAAAGCCCTCAAAAAACTTCCGCCAGCCAAAGTCAACCGCTTCCGGGTCCTTCTTGTACGTCTGGTAGAGTTGGTCGATGTAGTCGCCGTGGGCGTTGGCGATATAAGAATATGCGTCCATGCGGTGGGAGCTGTTGGGTCGGGAGTAAAGATAACAAGTCTGGCAGTGAGGTAAAAACCTGTATTCGGGTACACGAATTTCCCTCTTTATCAACCCCTTACTTTCAGAGTAGACTTGCTGGCTCAACAAAAAAGCAAACCAATCTATTCAAAATAAAATAGAAAGCTCTCCCCTGAACGCGGGAAAGAGCTTTCTGTTACCAATAAACATTGCAAAGGTTTACTACTAAGCTCAGCCTTTACGTTAGGTAAGAGCGTGTATCTCTGGCTATTGCGCCATTCTCATTTTGAATATGTGATACGGCTGATCCTGTCGGCCGATTCCTTTGTTCCAAGTTGCGGTTTTGTGAATTGCAGAGTTGGTAATGTATAGCATCCCATTGGGCCCAAAGGCGAAGGTATCGGGCCATTCGAGACGGGGATCTTGTACCACCGGCTCGATTTTGCCGGCGGGCGTGCGGCGCACTATCGAGTGATTCTCGAAAGCCGTCATGTAGAGGTTGTTTTGTGCATCAATCTCCATCCCATCGCAAGCGGGCACTTTACCTAAGTCCTCTATTTGCTGACCGAGTTGGGCATCAGTTAATGTGGCATTGCGTAGCGCTTCGGTCTTGATGCGGTACAGTTTGTAACTGGTTAGCGGCTTCCAATAGAGATACTGAAAGTCTTGACTCAAGGCAATACCATCGGCGTTGAAGCGCGCTTTCTTGCCCGTAGGGTCTATCATCTCATGACCATCTGCTTTAATGTTCAGCGTGGTGTCGCCCAGCATGGAAGGGTGCTTCTCCAGCAGTTTGCGGGCCTTACTGGATTTCAAATCCACCACTACCAAGGCTCCAATACCCGACTCGGTGATGTAGGCGTAATTGTGCTCCGTATCAACCCGAACGTCGTTGAGGTAGGATTTACGAGCCGCTACACTTTCTGAGAAGCTGATATTCCGAGTTACCTTGTTGGTCTTCGGATCAATTTCAACCAGCTTCGGGCCCCCAACCACAGTGCCTTTTATATTGGGTGAAGCCGGGTCGAGCACCCATAGCATGCCGGTTTTGTCGGCGTACACGCTCTGCGGACAAATCCAGTGCTTCTGCGGCTCGTTGCGCACAGTTTCATTCCAGGTGCACCAGTTAGCATCTGAATAGGGCTTTACGGAACCATTTGCCCCTATCTCAGCAACCGGATTAATTGGGTTGTTGTCCCAACGCGGAAAATCCCCAAACACTCGCCCATCAGGCAACACGGCAACCCCCACAATCTGCGGCTCCCGAAACGCCGCTACTATCTGCAACGGTGAATTGGCTGGCGCTTGCGGCGCAGTTGCAACAGTGGAATCGGCAGAGATAGTAGCACCAACTTCATTGGCGGTGCTGGAGGGAGATGAACAACTGCTTGCCACTACCAAAGCAAGTAGACTGGCCGGCAAAATAGCTGGTCTCAAAGAAGAAATATTGAGAAGGCAAGGCATGAATTTATGCATGAAAAATTTGGAATAATTGGATGTTGCAGGTTGTCTTACGGCTCAGGTTGAGGTGACTGCCGCTACCGTCCTTTTAGGCCCATAGTTTGGTTGATAACCAATCTTCGGGGGCTACTACTTTACTGCTGCGCCCCGTAAAAGTTGGGTGCGCAACGCACTATTTGGCAGGCTGCGCCGCAACTGGTTGCCAGTTCGTCATGATAATTCTCGTATCTTTGGCGCCTCTTATCATATATACTATCGTTAAGTCCTATATATTATCGTTTTCGTCTGATTTTCACCCCTATTTCTTGCTTAACATGCTTGTTTCGGTCTTTTGGCTGTTGACATAAAAAACCAGGGCAACCTTTTCTATTTGAAAAGGGTTATGCCCGTCCCTGAAGCCGAGTCGGGCCGGCTGTCTACCCTCTCCAGACTAAGTGAGAGTACACGAACCCAAACGCCATGTCCATTGCGTTATTCCTTTTAACCTTCCTCTTTCCTCCCCGCACTATTTCGTCCCCCGCGCTAGCTCTGCCCTCCACTGTAGCTAGCCTCAGCCCCCGTTCGGTGGCCGTTGCGGTACCCATACCGCCAATCAAAAAGCTTCCCAAAACGTTGTCGTACACGGTTACGGCAACTACTTACTGGCCCGAGCCGGGCCAGACCGATAGTGATCCGATGGAAACCGCTGATGGGTCCATCATCCCAACTCGCCATTCGAGCCGCACGCGCTGGCTGGCTGTTTCTCGCGACTTACTCAGGGACGGCGGCGGCCCCTTCCGCTATGGCGAGAAAGTACGGGTTCGTGGCATCTCCACCGCTCTCGACGGTGACTACATAATTCATGACACGATGAACCGCCGCCACCGCCGCAGTGTGGATGTGCTGGTGAACGAACGGGAATGCAAATCGGGCCTCGAAGGCCGTTGGAGCAAAATCAAGCTTAGCAAGCTTACTCCCAAACCGATATGGCAGGCTAGCTAGCCGCCATTTACTTTCTGCTTATTGTTTTCTGTTTCCTCGGGATAGTGCGTCAGGTGCCGAGGTTCCCCATCTGCTTGGTAGAGAAGAGAAAGCGGCTGTTCGGGGTCCCGCATAATTTCTGCGAGTGGAATATTCCACCGCTTCCACATTTCCAGCAACGATTGTCCGTACGCTGCATTTTCCCACGGATTGAAAATGTCGCCCGTGATGTCGTCAATAAGGGTGTCCATTTCGATGTGCATAGCATCGGGCCGACGGCTACGCGGGAAGTAGTCGGGCACCACATTTAAAATGTAAGCAGCGTAGTAGACACGGGCCTTAAATTCAGCCACTTGCACTGGATGCAAGGACCGGCTGGCGTCCTGATACACGCGGCGCATAGCTTGCCCGATAATGCCGTTATCGACGAGGCAAGCGGTTATAACTGCGCTGTCGAGCTTGATGCTGAAGGTGAGGGTGCTCAGGTCGTCGTCGTACTCGAAGGGCATATCGTCCTGAGTGGAATCAACTTCGAGCACAAACAAGGAAGCCGGCGTGAAATCCTCGAACTCGACGGGTACGCGCAAGGCCTGGAAGCACTGAAAAAACGCTTGGAACCGGCGTAGCATCCGCGCGTTTTCGGCCAGCGGATATTGGGGTACCGCCAGTGGGTCCAGTTCGTTGAGTAGCTCCGTTACCAATACCCCGTAGAACATTTTGCCCAGCCACAGGTACAGGGTCTTGTCGTCTAGGCTTTTCAGCGCTTGAACGCCCTGGCTAGTAGCGCCTTCCACTTGTGCCTCCAGGGGCTCAACGTGTTGTGTACGGCAGCGCGGGCAGCAAGGAATGTGCAAATCCTGGTAGGCTACGATGCTAAGGTCGAGCAGCTTGATCTGCCGGCTATGCAAACCGTAGCGCGCCATCAGCCAATCGGCGAAGACGGGCACGAAGTCGGCGGGCGTAGTAGGCGTGCCACACAGGAAACACTGCTCCGGCCCGAAACGCATGCCGTCGAACGGGTCGTAGAAAGTGAAATCGTCGAGAGCAGAAGAATCAGGCATAAGCAGGCAGCCCTGGATAAGGGTCCGCAAAGGTAACCTGCTAAGTAAGTAGAGTGAAAGCCCAACGAGGCTTATTCTGGAGGTGCATTGTTCCACAGAACACGTAGCAAGCCTCTAAAACAACGTAAAACGAAAGCGCCCCGGCCTGACTGGCCGGGGCGCTTTCCTTGTGAAGCAACTTAGCTTAGCGCGAGAGCGAAGACCCCATCTTGATAAGTACTTTGCTTAGATGGCCGAGTGGAGCTGAATAGTCGGCATTGGGGTCGTCGGCTACTTTGGCCGTTTCGGCACCTAGCGTGGCTATAGTTTCCGCTAAATCGTGGGTTTCAGTGTCGGAAGCTGTTAACTGCTCGCGCAACGTAGCAAGCTCCTGGATGATTTTGGCCAAACCGGGCCGTTCGGAGGCTTGCAGCACCGCTTCCCACCGCTCTATTTCGGCCAGGCCGTGTTGGTCACGCTGATCGGGTACCCCAGCGTTGAGCAGGTTGAGAGTGTCTTCGAGCAAAGCAGTACTCTGCTGGTCGGTAACGTCGAGCGGCACATTGGGTGTAGCGGGCGTTTGGGGAGTGGAAGCAGTGGAGTCCATGATGATGTAAGTCAGTGAGCGGGAGAGCTTGCTTTCCTATACTTACTCGCGTCGGGAAAAGTTGAGTTAACTGCTATTATGTAGTAGCAGCGGCTTGTGTAGCCGGTGAGTAGCAAACCGAACTGTATAGCGGGCATCTGCTTGCACCGCTGGAGCTCGCAGCCTGCTTGAGAGAAGAATTAACAGGAACGATGCTGGCAACATTTTTCGAACGCCAGCTCTGCTAAAATGCTCTAATACTGTTGGGTTACTTTTCGAGAAGGGGATGATTAAAGGACGAGTTTCCAACCATCTTTTACTTTCTCCACACTCATGAAAATGTCCCTTAAATTTTTGTTTGTAGCTGCTACCATTGCCTTCGCTGCCACCTCTTGCACCGAAACCGGTAAAGAGAATGCCGAAGCTGCCGCCAACAATACTGAAGCCGCCGCCGAAAATGCCGGTGATGCCGCGTCGGCTGAAGCGAATAACGCCGCTAACGCCACCGAAAATGCAGTGGACAAGGCCGCGGCCAGCACCGAAGCTGCCGCCGAGAATGCAGGCGCGGCCATTGAAAACGCAGGTGAAAAAGCCGGTCAGAAAATAGAGGCAGGTGCCGACAAAGCTGCTGCCGAAACCAATGCCGCCGCCGAAAAAGCTGACGCTAAACTCGACAAAGCCGCCGCCGACGCTAAAGCCGATATCAACAAGGCTGCGCGCGAAGAATAGAATAACCTTAAAATTACAAGGAAGCCGCCCGGCGGAATCTGGCTAGTGCCCGATTTGGCCGGGCGGCTTTTCTGTTTTACTAGTTTAGTTGTTTGTAGTCGGTTACAGCAGCGCTATTTCCTTGCGTCTGCTTCCGCTGGAACATCGGCTAGCTCTAACAGCACCTCGTAGTAAGGTCGGCGCGTTATGCGGGCTTGTAGCCAGGCATAAAAACTGAGCGCCTGCAAATCTTCGCGCTGCAAGGGCAATGACTGCGGCATTTGCGCTACCTGACGGGCAAACTCAGGGAGCTGCATAGCCTCCGGATTGTCGATTATTTCACGCACTAGGCTTAAGTAGCCAAGCACGTAGGCGTACGGGCCGCCATCCTCGACGCCGCTCCGCTCCCGCAACAGCCGCTCGATGGACCGCAGCCGGTTCAGAGCCAAGTCGGGGTTGCCCAGTTCAAATTGAGCCAGCATTTCCCCGATGTTCTTGTTGATCAGCCATTCCAAACCCATTTCCTGCTCGCACCAATGATCGGAGCGGCCAATGTTGATGAGAGCTTGATTGGTTTTGGCGAATTTGCCTTCGGCGAAATAATGGAAAGCCAGCCCCAGACGAACCGTAAGCTGGTCGCGGGGCGAAAGAGTATGGGCAGACGAGTGTAAGGCGCACTCTAGCAATTGAATACTCTCCGCGTTGCGGCGCAGAAAAGCGTAGTTGGCGGCCAGCAGAAACGTGTAGCGCGGCAGCCACTCGGCCCGGTAGCTCGCACCGTCTTCCTCGGTTAGCGCCCCGCGTAGCAATGCCAAATACCGCACCGACTCCTCGAAGCGCCGCACTCGGTAGAGGGCGTGCGCAATCATGTACAGCAACCCCACTTGGTAGTAGCGGTGCGCGGGCTGGAAGCCGTGCCGCTTTTCCATGAGGTGGTAGCAGCGCAGCACAAACGGCGTAAACGAAGCAAAGTCACGGCGCACCAGCATGGCGTTGCGGGCAATGGACATTAGACGATAAAGCACGGCCGGGCGGCGCGCAAACGCTTCCTGCAAATCGTATTCGCGTAATACGTCCTGCAAGATTCCATCAAAGGCCTCGCCGGCCCGGCCTTTCACGCGGGCCTGGCGCAAGCGTTGCCGGATCAGGCTGTCGGCAATGCCAGCGCGTTCTTCTTCATCGGCGGCTTTCTTGTTGAGATGCCGGCAGCGAATAATTTCTTCTAGTGGATCAGCAAATTCACTGTTGGCATGGGCAATTTGCAGGTTGTATACGGTGTTGAGCAATTCATATTGCTCGTTGAGGCGGGCTAGCTTTTCGGCTTTACGCAATGTGGCCCAAGCCAAGCGCGGTACCCCCGCCTCGAATAGGTACTGCGCCAAGGTGAGCGAACCGCGAACCGAAGAGGCCGCCGTGGGGTCGTGCTGGCGCTGGCGCAGCAGAAGGTAGTCGGTGAGGTGGCGCAGCAGACGCTTGCGCAAGGCGTAGTAGGCCGTGGCGTTGGGCTCGTCGGGGTAGAGCCGAGCCAGCAGTTGAGGCGTGGTATATTCTTTGGGATGGAGCAGCAGTTCGTAGAGGCGCAAGTCCATTCGGCCTTTTTGTTTGCGTTTCTGGCGCTGAATAAACTGGGCGAAATCCTTGCGGTCCTCGGGCGAGAAAGTGGCCAGGGTAGTACGCAAATCATCCATATATATAGGTGAAATAAGGTGGGATAGAGTAAGGCACTAACTAATTGAAAATCGCAGGGTAAGGTCAAGAAAATAGCAACCTAAAGAAACCAGGTTGCGCGCAAAACTCAAGCTGCCAGCCGCGACTAAACCGAGGTTATTTTGGTGTAGTAAGGTTGGTATATGCCCCATGGGCAGGAATTAAACCTGAAATAATGTTCAGTTTTTTTGGTCGAGCTTGTAACTGGACCGTATACCTTTACGTCTTCCACCCTTACCCACCTACCATGGACGCTAACAACAACGGCATCGACGACAGCACCGAGTTGCGTACGCGCGGCAATTGGAACGAAATCAAGGGCCAGGCCAAACAGAAATGGGGCGGCCTCACCGACGACGACCTCACGTATGAAGAAGGCAAGCAGGATGAATGGTTCGGGAGCCTACAACATAAGACAGGTGAAGCTGTTGATGACATCAAGGCTTGGTTTAAACGTACTTTCTAAGTGCCAAACATGCTTTCAATGTTTGGATCAGATGCCTCGGACAGCAATGTCTGAGGCATTTGCTTTACAACAGCAGGCTTGTATTCAGAGATATGGATTACTATTTTCTGAAGAGCAGCTTACATAATTTTTCATATATGTATTATAAATATTGTTATCTGACTAACTTTACTAAACTCGCTTTTAGTGTCCCGACTTTATGAGCATTAATCCAGAGGAATTACGTACCCTGGGTGATCCGGCTCTACTACGGCAGCCGAAAACTGCTTTTTTCTGCTCACGTCAATATCCGGAAGCCATCGAACGGCCCACCTACATGTGGGCCCTTGAGCAGCGCTATGATCATACGTGCGTGTTGTCGGGCTTTCATTCCAAACTGGAGCAGGCCGTTTTTCGGTATTTGCTGCAAGGCCCCCAACAGCCTATTATCTACGCGCTAGGACGCGGTATTCAGCCCAATTTGCGTTTTGAATACGGAGCCGAGATAGCAGCAGGCCGCTTGCTTTTCCTTACTCCTTTCGAAAGCACGTTGCGCACCATCACCGACGAGACGGCCGAAATCCGTAATCTGCTAGTAGCTGACTTGGCTGACCAGTTTTTCGTGCCATATATGACGGTCGATGGCAATATCGACCGGCTGTTGGCTCACCCCGTAGCGCAGGGCAAACCCATTCTCACCCTCGACCTCCCCGTGAATTTGCCTTTACTGCAACGGGGCGCGACCATCTACCGGCCAATGGGCGCGCTAGGTCGGTGCGGCGGACTGCCTACTCAGCCGCGTCCACCTCTTGCTTAATCTTAACAGCAACGTTCTGCGTACGGATGGTACCTACCATCCTAACTCCGCACTATGTCTGTCGCTAACACTCTTTCCTCTGCTGTTCCTTCTTCCCCTTCCGCAGGCATTCGGACGCTCGCACGCTTCGGCTTTGCGGCCAAAGGCGTGGTGTATTTGCTGATGGGCATCTTGGCACTGCTGGCGGCCACCGGCCAACGCGGCGGCCAAACCGCCGACAAAGAACAAGCAGTCCAGACGTTGCAGGATGTGCCAGGCGGTCCAGTAATACTCGGCTTTATTGCGTTTGGGTTGCTCGGCTATATTGTCTGGCGCTTTGTGCAGGCGGTCCGCGATACAGAAAATAAAGGTTCGGGGGCCAAAGGAATTGGCCGGCGGCTAGGCTACGTGGGCAGCGGACTACTCTACGCCAGCTTGGCTTGGTTTGCCGCGCAGCTAGCTTGGAGCGGCAGCGCCAAGGCTGGCGGTAATAGCCAGCAAACGCTTACTGCCAAAGTGCTTGGCTGGCCCGGTGGCGACTGGATAATTATAGTGGTGGGGTTAGCCATTATCGGCGCTGGCATCTACCAGCTTGTTAATGCTTACTCTGGCAAGTTTCATAAGCACGTAAACGCCAGCGACTTGCCCGCCAATCAGCAGAGCATTGTGTACCGCACGGGCCAGGTTGGGTACACCGCGCGGGGCATTGTCATGGCTATTATCGGGTACTTCTTTGTGCAGGCCGGCCAACAGTCCCGCGCCTCGGCAACTGGCACCACCGAGGAAGCTTTTGACTTGCTGGCTACTATGGGGCCGGCCGTACTGGGCATTGTGGCGCTAGGCCTTATGGCTTACGGCCTCTACATGTTGGTGCAAGCCCGCTACCCTGTGTTGCGCGGCGTGTAGATAAGCTCATCGAAAAAGTAGTTGAAGTTGTCTGCGCGTTGAAATGTAGCCGCAGCCTTACAACTCAACTCGGCAGCATAAAGCTTGCCTACAGCAAGCGAAGGGCGCTGCTCCACACTACGTCTATTGCTGGGCTACATAGTCGCTTAAGTATTGGTAACGCGGCAGCAGTTGGCCGTTGCGCGCAATGGTTGCCCGCTCCACTACTTCGTCTTGGCCGGACTCGCCTAGCAAGTGGGGCAGTACGTTGTCGATGAGTTGGCGGCTGAAGTCACGGCTGGCGTTGCGCGGCAGTTCGCAGGGCAGGTTATCAACGGCCATAATGGTGATGTTGGCCGGGTTGGAATAGGCGGGTTCCAGTTCGCCAGTGCGGCAATTGTAGTCGAAGGCCGGCTCCGAAATGGTCGTGCTGCGTTTGGTGGTGGGTACCGAGCCGTTCACGTCGCAGGTAACGTCGGCAATGGTGTTGATGCGGAAGTCGGTGCGTTGTGTGTCTTGCTCCGTGAACAGTTGGGGGGCGGCCGGGTGCCAATAGGCGCAGGCAATTAGCAGGTCGGTAACCGGCAGGAAGGTGCCGAAGGTGGATTCGTACTCGTGCGGATTGCGGTGAAAGTCGGGCGTATCCCAGATGCGGCCGTCGCGGCGGCGGTTGTAGTCGGAGCTACGCAGTTGCGTGTATACCGGCTCGTTGAAGTCGAGGTACAGGTAATCGTAGACGCTCACCCGTTTCAGGCCCATCAAATCCAGAACTTCCAGCGCGCCCTGCGCTACTCGCCCCGAACCCGTCACCACTATTTTGATGGGCGGCAGCCGTTTCACCTTGAAAAATTCTTCCTGCATATCCTCCATATCAACGCACTGATACGCTGGCTTGAGAGCATATAGGTTGTGCTTGCGGCCGTAGGTTAGCAGTCCGTTGTAGGCGCCCACAATACCGGCCCAGCGGCCAAACGCCACAATACGCTCGCCTCCCTCCTGATTGGTCATCAACTCATAGTCGATCAGGGTGATGTTGTGCTTGAGTATCGCTCGCAGCAGTTCTCGGTTAGCGGGCTGCTTTTTTACCGTATGTGAAAAAAACAAGTAGGTTTTGTTGGGAATTAGCTGATTTACGGGCACCTCTTTTACGCCCATCAGAATGTCGCAGCCTGCTACATCGGCCCGTACTTCCAGGCCCAGGTCACGGTACTCCTGGTCAGCGAAGCACCGGTGTGGACTTTCCTGCACAATTATGCGCAAACCAGGGTAGTGCGCTTCCGCTTCCACGCATTTCTTGGGTGTGAGGGGCACCCGCTTGTCAGGTGGGGTTTTGCCTTCGCAGATCAGGCCGATGGTTATGGAACTCATATGCTTTACTTGGGTGGGAATCCAACTCAAATCTATTGGTTTTCGCCGGGCTGCTGCCGGGCTCCACCAGTCCGGCAGGGTTGTATGTGCTGCTAAGCTTTAGGCGCTGCCAGCAACTATGGGCAATAGCGCCACCTTGACGTACATGATTATGGTATAGCCCCTTAGCCAGTAGAGCACAGGATGGTTGCAGCACCAGCGCTTGTTTACTTGATAGCACTGAAGTCCCATCCATCCTTCCCCCTACCCCTATGAATCAAACGGTTTACTTACCCCCCATTTCCAAACCAAAGCCCCGCACTCAGCTGCGCCGAATGTTTGCTCTTGCCGGCAGATTTGCCCTTTTGCTTGTTTTGTTGGTGAGTACCGGAGTAGCGCAGGCCCAGCGGCGCATGGAGAAACTTAACCGGAGTGTCGTGGCCATCCGCACTTCTCCCAACACGGTGTATGTAGGATGGCGCCTGTTCGGTACCGATCCGGCCACCATTGCCTTCAACGTGTACCGCGGCACCACCAAAATCAACGCCACTCCTATTACGGGTGCTACCAACCTCATCGACGACACCGATGCCACCGCTACCTACACCGTACGGCCGGTACTGAACGGGGTAGAGCAGGCCGCCTCCGCAGCCGCTAATGTGTGGCAGCAACTTTATCAGCGCATCCCGATTCAGTTGCCCGCCGGGGGCACCACGCCCGACGGCGTGGCATACACGTACTCGGCCAACGACTGTAGTGTGGGCGATGTGGACGGCGACGGCGAGTATGAAATCATTTTGAAGTGGGACCCTTCCAACGCCAAAGACAACTCGCAATCTGGCTACACGGGCAACGTGTACCTAGATGCGTACAAGCTCAACGGCACCCGGTTGTGGCGCATCGACTTGGGCCGCAACATCCGGGCTGGGGCGCACTACACGCAGCTGATGGTGTACGACCTCGATAGTGATGGCAAAGCGGAAGTGGCCTGCAAAACTGCCGACGGTACCATCGACGGCCGTGGCGTTGTCATTGGAGATGCCAACGCCGACTATCGTAACACCGCCGGCTACGTTCTCACCGGCCCGGAGTTCCTAACTGTTTTCAACGGCCGGACCGGTGCCGCCATGGCTACTACGCCTTACTTGCCCGCGCGCGGTGCGGTTACTTCGTGGGGTGACAACTATGGCAACCGCGTAGACCGTTTTGTCTCGACGGTAGCTTATCTAGACGGCGTACGGCCGAGCCTGATTATGGGTCGTGGTTATTACACCCGTTTGGTGCGCGTGGCCTGGGACTGGCGCAACGGCCAACTCACGCAACGCTGGATTTTCGATAGCGACACGCCCGGCAACGGTGCCTATGCCGGCCAGGGCAACCACCAGCTCACCGTGGGCGATGTGGATGGCAATGGCCGCGACGAAGTAGTGAACGGACCTAGCGCCATCCGCGACAACGGCACTGGGCTATATGTGAATGGCCTCGGCCACGGCGACGCGCTGCACATGAGCGACATGAACCCCGACCGGCCCGGCCAGGAAGTATGGCAGCCCCATGAAACTCCGTCTCAATATGGTGTCTATGGCCTCGAATGCCGCGATGCCCTCACCGGCCAGCCCCTGTGGGGCGTACCCGCCACCGGCGACATCGGCCGCGGATTGGCCGCCGATGTAGACCCCAACCACCGCGGCTACGAAATGTGGGGTTCCACTGGCGGGTTGTACACCTGCACGGGCGTACAGATTGGTACCGCCAAGCCTACTATCAATTTTGCGGTATGGTGGGACGGGGACTTGTCGCGCGAGTTGCTGGATGCGGGGTATAATGCGACTACCAACGTTGCCACGGTGCGACTGGAAAAATGGGTTCCGACTACCAACAGCCTGACTCGGCTGCTCACGCCAAGCACCGTCGCCGACGGTGACGCGCAAACCAGCAACGGCACCAAAGCCAACCCGGGCCTAACGGCCGACATCCTCGGCGACTGGCGAGAGGAAATCCTGCTACGGGCCCGCGACAACCAAAGCCTGCTGCTCTACTCGACCGCTACGCCTACCACCGAGCGCATTTACACGCTCATGCACGACTCGCAGTATCGGCTGGCCGTAGCGCACGAAAACTCGGCCTACAACCAGCCGCCGCATACCAGCTACTATTTGGGCACGGGCATGGCCCCGGCGCCTACACCCAACATTGTGTTGGCCGACAGCACCAACAACGGCCCGTTGGGCACTCGCACGGGTAGCCTCAACCGGATTGGGGTGGACGTGTACCCGAACCCAACCACCAGCGCCATCCACATTAAAACAGCCGGACAATTCACTTACCTGATCTACAACTCGGCAGGACAAGTAGTAGAGCAAGGTGAGCGGCGCGACGACCTCACTGGTGGTCTCCACCTGAAACCAGGCCTGTACCTAGTGCGCATACGCACCGCCGACGGACAGCAAACTACGGTGAAGGTGCTCAAACAGTGAGGCCTTCCCTAATACCAATTAGGTAAATGAGCTTGGGGCGGCAGCACGAAACAACATTCGTGCTGCCGCCCTAAACTTTTAAGGGGTTGATGGATTTAGGAAGCAAGCAATTCAGGTTACTTTTTTCAAGTTACCTTTGTTGGGGTCTGTCCTGATACCTTCTTCCTACTACTCAATACTCTATATGTTGCTCCAACCCAAGGCCGCCGACGTATTCATTGACCGTCATAACGGACCTGATTCCGCTGCCGTGGCTGACATGCTGCGCACCATTGGTGTCGATTCGCTTGACCAGCTCATCGATGAAACTGTGCCGGCCGCCATTCGCCTGAAGCAGCCGCTAAACTTACCCGCGGCCCTTACGGAGCGAGCTTTTTTGGCGAAGTTCAAAGGCATTGCCAGCCAGAACCGGCTCTTCAAGAACTACATCGGTTTGGGCTACCACGACACGCAGTTGCCGCCCGTTATTCAACGCAACATTCTAGAAAATCCGGGTTGGTACACGGCCTACACGCCTTACCAAGCCGAAATTGCGCAGGGCCGGCTCGAAGCTCTCATCAATTATCAGACAATGGTGATTGACTTGACAGGCCTCGAAATTGCCAACGCCAGCTTGCTCGACGAAGGCACCGCCGCCGCCGAGACGCTGCACATGTTCCACTCGCTGAGCAAGAAGAAGAACGCTACCCGTTACTTCGTCTCGGAGCAAGTGCTGCCCCAAACCATTGACGTACTGCGCACCCGCGCTACGCCGCTCGGCATCGAGCTGGTAGTAGGCGACCACCGCACGGCCGACCTTACCGATGAGAGTCTGTTCGGCGCCATTCTGCAATACCCCGCCGCCGACGGCGCGGTGTATGACTACACCGATTTTATCTCCAAGGCCCACGACAGTAACCTGTTCGTGACCGTGGCCACCGACTTGTTATCCCTCACACTCCTCACGCCTCCCGGCGAGATGGGTGCCGATGCTTGCGTGGGTAACTCGCAGCGCTTTGGCGTACCTATGGGCTACGGCGGGCCGCATGCCGGTTTCCTGTCCACCAAAGACCAATTTAAGCGCGTCATTCCCGGCCGCATTATCGGTCAGAGCATCGACTCGGCTGGCAACAAGGCCTACCGCATGGCGCTGCAAACCCGGGAGCAGCACATCCGCCGCGAAAAGGCCACCAGCAACATTTGCACTGCGCAAGTGCTGCTGTCGGTGCTGGCCGGTATGTACGCCGTATACCACGGGCCGCAGCGCATCAAGCAGTTTGCCACCAACGTGCACGCCCTGACGCAAGTACTGGAGCAAGAACTGAAAGCCTTAGGCCTCGACCAGCGCAACGAGTTCTACTTCGACACACTCGACATCAAGCTGGAAAGCCAGGAATTACAAGCTGCCATCCGGAAAGAAGCCGAAGCAACGGGCATCAACTTCCGCTACTTCGAGGAGCACGGCACGCCGCGCGTAGGCATCTCGCTGCACCAGAACACTGAGATAGAGGACGTAGCCGATATTGTGGCCGTGTTTGCCAAGGTGCTCGGTAAGGAAGTGAAGCGAGTAGCGCTGCCCACCGAAATTTCGGTAAACTGGCCCGATGCCCTGTTGCGTACCAGCCAATACCTAACGCATTCGGTCTTCAACACGCACCACTCCGAGCACGAGATGCTGCGCTACATGAAGCACCTCGAAAACAAAGATTTAAGTTTGGCGCACTCCATGATTCCGCTGGGCTCGTGCACTATGAAGCTGAACGCCACCGCCGAAATGATTCCGGTAACCTGGCCGGAAATCGGGGGCTTGCACCCATTCGCCCCGCGCGAGCAAGCGCAGGGTTACACCCAGATCTTCCAGGACCTGGAATTGTGGCTGTGCGAAGTAACTGGCTTCGCGGCCGTGAGCTTACAGCCTAACTCCGGTGCGCAAGGTGAATACGCTGGCCTGCTGGCCATCAAAGGCTACCACGATGCCCGCGGCGACCAACACCGCAACATTGCTCTGATTCCGGCTTCGGCCCACGGCACCAACCCCGCTTCAGCCGTTATGGCCGGCATGCAGGTAGTGGTGGTAAAGAGCAGTGAGGCTGGTGAAATTGACGTGGAGGACCTGAAAGCCAAAGCCGCGCAATATGCCGACAAGTTGAGCTGCCTGATGGTGACGTACCCTAGCACGCACGGTGTGTACGAGGAAACCATCATCGACATCTGCGAGACAATTCACCAGCACGGCGGCCGCGTGTACATGGACGGCGCCAACATGAACGCCCAGGTGGGCCTCACGTCCCCCGCTACCATCGGGGCCGATGTGTGCCACCTGAATCTGCACAAAACGTTCTGTATCCCGCACGGCGGCGGCGGACCCGGCGTCGGCCCGATCGGTGTAGTTGCCGACTTGGCTCCCTATTTGCCTGGTCACGTGGTAGTGGATGCCGATGGCCGCACGACAGGCGCGGTATCATCGGCGCCGTGGGGTTCGGCCAGCATTCTGCCTATCTCGTACGCCTACATCAGCATGATGGGCGGCGAAGGCCTCACGGAAGCTACTCGCGTGGCTATCCTGAATGCCAACTACATCAAGGCCAAGCTGGAAGGGCATTACCCGGTGCTGTACACCGGCACTAACGGCCGTTGCGCTCACGAAATGATTCTGGATTGCCGGCAGTTCAAAAAAGCCGGCATCGAGGTAGAAGACATTGCCAAGCGCCTAATGGACTATGGTTTCCACGCCCCTACCGTTTCGTTCCCAGTGGCGGGCACGCTAATGGTAGAGCCCACGGAGTCGGAAAGCAAGGAGGAGCTGGACCGCTTCATCGAAGCCATGATTTCTATCCGCAAGGAAATAGCCGAGGTAGAAGCGGGCCGCGCCGATGCCAAAGACAACTTGCTCAAGCACGCCCCCCACACGGCGGCCGTCGTCCTCACGGAAGAGTGGACCCGTCCTTATAGCCGCGAGCAGGCCGTGTACCCTACCGACTACGTGCGCGCCGCCAAGTTTTGGCCCAGCGTTTCGCGTATCGACTCTGCTTATGGCGACCGAAACCTCATCTGTTCTTGCACCTCGGTGGAAGAATATGCCGACGCCGAAGAAAAGCTGGTTGAAACCGACAAAGGTCCTTCGTACTAACTAGCACGTTGTGTTTTACTTGAAAAAGGCCTGGAACTACAGTTCCAGGCCTTTTTCTATGCGTTTCTACGTCCGGGCTCAAGCAATAAGCCACCAACCAATTACCGTTGTGGGAAGCAAGTGCGGTACATGTACCCGTTGAGCGTTTTGCCATCCTTTGTCACGCGAGCTTTCACAAAGTAGACATCAACTGTGTCCGTTACCTGCACCTCGGAGCCGGGAGTAAGGTTGGCCAACTGGGCTGATTCTTTGGTCATGCCATCGTAGAGCACACAATCAACGATTGTGCTATGCGCCACGGGGGTTTTGTTGGTGTTGGTACTGCTGGTGTTTTCTTTAGCTGCTGTGCAGGCAGCAAAACCCAGTAAACTGAGAAAAAGGAGCAGAGTTCGGTTCATCGTTGAGTTTTAAGGTCGGGGAAGGTAATTAGATTCTTAAATAAGAAGATAATTTTCCTGGAATAATTTTAATAGATTTCCCCTGCTATATCTGGTATTGGGGAACATTGGCTCCCTCGAAAACGTTGAAGTAACAAGCAACGGAAAGTGTAAAACAAGCCTTGTAAAGCCGTTTTCGAGTCGTTGTTGTTTCTTTCATACTGATCTATATCCATGAACTCCATCACCCGCTTATTTGCCCGTCCAGCCGCTTTCATGGCTATCGGTTTTTCGCTGCTACTGGGTGTTTCCGGTTGCGCTACCTCTTCCCGAGTTGGTGTTACCTCTGATTTCGACCACTCGGTTAATTTCCGTAATTACAAAACCTGGTCTTGGTATCCCCAGCAAACCGTTGATGCTGAAGGTGGCCCCGCCAAAGGCTATGAGTCGTTTCTGGACCAGCGCCTGCAAGCTGCCGTGGAGCGCGAGTTGGCCGCCAAAGGCTTGACTCGGGTCGACAAAGATGCCGACCTGTTTGTTGCCTACAGCGCCAAAGTGGAAGATAAGCAGCAAGTTTCGCCTTACTACAACGGCCTCGGCTACCCATATTATGGCTACGGCTTGTATAACCGCGGTCTTTATTCGCCTGTGACCCAGTACAAAGCTGGTACGGTCATTATCGACTTGGTAGATGCTCGTCGCAAAGAGTTGGCATGGCGCGGTTCCGGCCAAGCACAGGTCGACAACCAAAGCATTTCGGAAGAGGAAGTGCACCGCATCGTCAACGGCATTCTAGGCACCTACCCACCCAACGACGCCAACGCTCGTCGCTAACAAGCAACCTTACTGACAACCTTTTATAGGTAAAAAGCCTCTTAGTTTTAAGAGGCTTTTTTTGTATCTTATGCTATGACTTCTTCCGCTCAAACTCGTTGGTCAGCTGCCGTATTGCTCTTGCTTGCCGGCTTAGGGCTTGTAAGCTGCACCACCGTAGCGGAGGGAGTGTATGGAATGCGTCGTACGGACATAGTCGATTTTCCGCAGCTGCAAGCGTACGCGCAAGATTACGGTGTAGGCGTAACACCCGGCAAAAGCTTCGTGCTGGACATCAGTTACTTTGAATTCCTGAAACGCCAGCCGTTGCGAATGCAGGATGTAGCCAAGAACCACGCGCAGCCGTTGCAACTGCTTTACTATAATCGTGCTGGCCAGCTGGTATCGTACTACGTAAATTGCTATGCCGGCGGCTTCCCCAACCTAGATTGGAACCACGACCGGCAACTGGAGGTGTTCCCCCCCGTTACCCAGGCCCCACCCGACAGTTTGCTTTCCTTTGCGGAGCTAGCGCCTTTCCTGCGCACCATAGATGGTAGCCGCGTGCAGGCGATGCAGTCATTTGCCGACTACACGGTAGTGGTATTTTGGAGCCACCGAATGGGTCGGCAGAGCCGCCGTCTGCTGGCCGCGGCGCAACAAAATCTGCAATTAGCTCCCACCACACAGAAAGCCTATATCCTGTACGTCAACAACGACGCCTACTTGAGGCATATTGGCCTCTAGCGCAGCCCGATGGCGATGCTCAAACATTGGGGCTGTAGTAGTAGCCGTGTAGCAGCCAAAGATTAGTATGGTTAAGTATCGGTTGCTGACCCAGTATACCTGCTCCTCTTGCAAAAAAGGAGCAGTTGGAAGCAACTAGTCCTTGAAGCGTCATGAGGGGACTGATTGCGTGAGTCCCGTCTTGCTTTTCTAAATCGGCACGTTTACGTGGCGTTCGGCGTGGTAGCTGCTGCGCACCAAAGGGCCGCTTTCCACATACTTAAGGCCCCGGGCTAGACCTTCCTCGCGGTAATGCGCAAACAAATCAGGATGGATAAATTCGGCTACTTCCAGGTGGCGCTTGGTCGGCTGTAGATACTGGCCCAACGTCAGAATGTCGAGGCCATAAGCCACCAAATCATCCATAGCGCGATACATCTCGTCTTTGGTTTCACCCAAGCCCAGCATAATGCCCGACTTGGTGCGCTTGCCAGCGTCTTTGGTACGCCGAATCTGTTCCAAGCTCCGGTCGTACTTGGCCTGCGGACGAACCAGGCGGTATAGGCTGCCCACCGTTTCGATGTTGTGCGATACCACTTCCTGTCCGCCGGCAATCATCAGCTCCAATGCTTCCCAATTCGCCTTCACGTCCGGAATCAAGGTTTCGATAGTGGTTTCGGGCGACAATTGTTTGATGCGCACTACAGTTTCGTGCCAGATGCTGGCCCCACGGTCTTTTAATTCGTCGCGGTTGACGCTGGTGATAACGGCATGCTTCACGCCCATCAGCTGGATGGCTTCGGCTACCCGGCGGGGCTCATCGGTATCGTATTCGGTAGGGCGGCCGGTGGCTACGGCGCAAAACGAGCAAGAGCGGGTGCATACATTGCCCAAGATCATGAATGTTGCAGTGCCAGCACCCCAGCACTCGCCCATATTGGGGCAATTTCCACTTTCGCAGATAGTATGGAGCTTGTGCTCGTCCACCAAACGGCGCACGGCGGCGTACTCGGGGCCTACGGGCAGCTTCACGCGCAGCCAGTCGGGCTTGCGCGGCTTAGCGGGCATTGGCACTTGGGGTTGCACTATGGGCAAGGTTAACAGCAAATCATCCATGTAGCAAAGGTAACTGGTCTGGCAGTTAGTAGGAAGCGGTAAATACTAAGTAGTAGGTGCGAAGGAGCCGTAGTTGACAAGCAGTGTCATGTACCAACAAATAAAAGAGACTTTGTTTGGGTCTAGCTTTCGCCAACCCAACAAAGTCTCCTAGAAAAAAGGCTTGCCACCTACCAGCAACCAATTACGGTTGAAAATTAGCTTCTCGACCCCAAATAAACGGTGAGGTACACCGACGGGTAGAAGCGGTTGTTGATTTTGCTGTCAGGCACGTCGCGGGAGCGCAGGATTACGGGCCGCTTGCCGTACACCTCCAACAATACGCCCGTCTCTATGCCAGCTACCGCGTCGCGGTAGCGGCCATACTCGAAGCTAAGCGCACCGCGCCAGTGCGCTCCGATGTACGGCTTGGTTTCGTTGGCGCCCGTAAAGAGCGGAGCCCGGTCACGGATCAACGATTGATCGTTGTGAATGTATGGATCGTACTGCTGAGCGAGTATCTTTTCTCCGCCAGTGGGTCGCCCGTTTATGTCTCGTTCCGTGTAGTCGTAGTTGATGTAGTAAGGCATCAGCAGGCCGATAGACGGACCAGCCGACATCAGTGCATTCACTTGTACGCCTGATTCGGCAGCTTTGCGGAAAATAACCCGTTGCGCCCCTACTGAGGGACGCAAAACAAGGAAGTAATTGGCTTTATCGAGCACGAAGGAACTGCCGTTGAAACTTGCCACCCGCCGCTCTTTGCGGTGTTTGATTTCCACGGCTTCGATGCTCCAAAAGCGTGACCAGTTTTCGGTGAGTACCCGGGTCGAACGCACCGAAACGCCGCCAATCAAGCCGCCTCTCGTATTGAAGTTGACACCATATACAAACTCTTTCCGGTAGGAAGGATCATCATTAGGCGAGGCTGAAGCGCTTTGCGCCTGGGCTGCGGAACCCGTGAAAATAGTCAGCAGGCCAGCTAGTGAGAGTAGACGTCGCAAGGGAAACGGAGAAGATAGGGTGAGCGAAGGAACGGAACAGCTGGAGAGCACAGAAGCTACCCTATCGAAAGTACGTAAATTTGCTGGCATCATCTTGTTTACTAGCTTACTTCCTTGAATATGAACACTGCCACCGCCCGCTATGCCGGCCATTTGCGCACCGAAGCCACACATACTGCCTCCGGCAACACTATTCTCACCGACGCGCCCGTCGATAATCATGGACGAGGCGAGGCCTTTTCGCCCACCGACCTGGTTAGTGCAGCCTTAGGGAGCTGCATGATGACCATCATGGGCATTGTGGCCGAACGCCTCACTTTGGACCTGACAGGAGTTACCTACAACGTCACCAAGCACATGGCAGCGGACCCACGTCGTATCCGGCAGATTGACGTGCAGTTTTATCTGCCCGCCAGCCTTGGTGCAAAAGAGCGAACCATGCTGGAAAACGCGGCCCGCACCTGCCCAGTGGCCCTCAGTCTCAACCCAGAAATCCGGCAAGAGGTTCAGTTCGAATACGCAGGATAAGTAAATGAGTTCGAGAACAGTAGCCCGCCTTCAAGCAGATACACTGCCCTAGCAGAATGTTTGCTTGAAGGCGGGCTACTGCGGCTGCAAAAAGGCTTTATCAGCTAGCCGATTAGTTAGCCGACCATGCTTTTCACTTCGCTTAGCCGGATGCCCATATGCGAAGCATTGTAGTGGCACTCGCCGTCTTTGATGAGCAGTAGCTGGGGCGACTCGTGCTGCACACCAAACTGCTTTGCTATTTCGGCGGAAATGGGACGGAAGCGCAGCAAATCGAGGTAATAGAATTTGGTGTCATCAAGACCTGCCTCGGCCCACTGGCGCTCCAGCTTGCCTTTGGCAGCGGCGCTAATCGAGCAGGAGGTGCTGTGCTTGAAGATGAGGACGGGCTGCTCGTGCGATTCGCGCACAATGTCTTGCAGTTGCTCAGCTTGCGTAAGGGGTTGCCAAGGTATCATAAGGAAGAAGAGATTTAGTTGTTGGTCTTTGCCTTCTTACGCAGACGCAGACTAACAGTACTAGGTTCACTTACGCGGGCCGTTCCTGTCTTGTCGAACTTATACTTCTGCCGGCCGTCATTGGGCTTTGCCTGCCGCCCCCCATCGCCGCGCTTGAGCGATGTTTTGTCTACGGCCAAATGCGAGTCTTTGTAGGGCGCTGGGTACTTGCGTGCGTCGCGCAACGCATGGCGGTTGGCAACCCGGTGGTTGGACTCAGTGATTTGAGCAGAGGCGTTGAAACCAATCAGCGACAAAACCACAATTAAAGCAAAAACTCGCATAGAAGTAGAGAAAAAGGATAAGGGTAAACAGAACCTAACGAGTTTATTTGCGCGCAAAGACCTGTAAGAAGCAGGTGACGCCACCTGGTATAAACGCAGTGGCAGCTTAGCCAACATTTATTTTTTAATAAGCTATTCGAGCAGGACGGTTGTCATTCCGACTGGAAGGAGAAATCCGGGTTAGCTTGCTTACTGGCTTAACTCAGATTCCTCCTGCGTCGGAATGACAAGCGCCTGTTGGCTTAGCTTATGTCTTGCTATTTATCACTCAAAAAGGCAGCACGAACCCAAGAAACTTGCGCTGACCAACCTTGTGGGCAAGTCGGCGGCGCTCATACTTTGGTTTCTTAAGCAGTCCGTTTTTATCGTAGCTGTTTTTCTGTGGTTTCACTTCCACCGGCTCTGCACTTACATCACTGCCATCAGCGTTTTGGTCGGCGGATTTCTTGGCGGATTTCTTGACTTTCGGCTGCGGTGGGCCCTTGGGGCTAGGCAGCGCATAGCGGTGACTCTGGCAGGCTGCCAAAAGCAGTAACCCGCTCAGCATGAACACAAACAAATTTCTTAGCTTCATAACACACTTTATTTCTAATAACCAGCCCTAATAGTAACATCCTGACTACCCGAAATTATCTAATAATTCAACAACTTCTCTACTGCCTCGCGCAAACGCTGCTGCGGGAGGAACTGCTTTTCCAGATTCGGCGAGAAAGGAACAGCTGTATCCAGCGACGCGACGCGCTGAACTGGAGCATCGAGATACTGGAAGCAATGCTCGGCTATCCAGGCACCAAGCTCGCCACCAAGGCCGCCGGTTAGGGTGTCTTCGTGCAGGAGCAGTACCCGGCCGTTCTTCTTAACCGTTTGGCGTACGGCGTCTTCGTCCCAAGGCAGCAGGGTGCGCAGGTCCAGAATGTCGGCGTCCAGGTTGATTTCCTTGGCTAGCGCCAAGGCCCAGTGCACGCCCGCGCCATACGTGATAATGCTGAGCGTATCGCCTTCGCGCACCAAGGCAGCTTTACCGATGGGCGTGGTATAGTAGGCATCGGGCACAGGACCAGAGATGCTGCGGTAGAGCATCTTGTGCTCGAAGTACATCACCGGGTTGGGGTCTTCAATAGCGGCGCAGAGCAGGCCTTTGGCGTCGTGCGGGTTACTCGGGTATACCACCTTTAAACCCGGGGTGTGCGTAAACCACGCTTCGTTGCTTTGCGAGTGAAACGGGCCCGCCGCCGTGCCAGCTCCGGTGGGCATGCGTACCACCACGTCGGCGTTCTGGCCCCAGCGGTAGTGACTTTTGGCGAGGTTGTTTACAATCTGATTGAAGCCGCAGGTCACGAAATCGGCGAACTGCATTTCCACCATCACTTTCTTGCCTTTTACGCTCAAGCCCAAGCCAGCTCCCACAACCGCTGACTCGCAGAGTGGCGTATTGCGTACCCGGGCTTTGCCGAACTGCGCTACAAAGCCCTCGGTGATTTTGAACACGCCACCGTAGTCGGCAATGTCTTGGCCCATAAGTACCAGTTCGGGGTATTTTTCCATGCTCTGCCGCAGGCCATCCGAAATGGCATCTACGTAGCGTTTTTCGGTGGCCAGGGCATCAGCGGCGGGGCTTTGGCTAGGGGCCTGAAAGGCGCGGTACATATCTCCAACTTCTTCGCTTTCATTGGCCGTGGGTAGGGGCACTTCATCGGCTACGCGCAAGCCTTCTTCTATTTCGCGCTTGATGGTGTGGCGATACCGCAGCCGGGCTTCTTCATCGAGGATGTTTTCGGCGAGTAGCCACTTCTCGTAGTTCTCGACCGGGTCTTTCTGCGCCCACTCCTCGAATAGCTCCTGCGGCACGTACTTGGTGCCGCTGGCTTCTTCGTGCCCGCGCATCCGAAACGTGAGAGCCTCCAGGAGCACCGGCCGCGGATTGCGGCGCATATCGTCGGCTAGTCGATGCACCGTGTCGTAAACTTCCAGCACATTGTTGCCATCAATTTGCAGAGTCTCCATGCCGTAGGCCGGGCCTTTATCCACGAAGTAGTTGAAGCGAAACTGCTCCCGGCTCGGCGTGCTGAGGCCATAGCCGTTGTTTTCGATGATGAAAATAACGGGCAGTTGCCACACGGCAGCCACGTTCAGGGCTTCGTGGAAGTCGCCTTCACTGGCGCCCCCGTCGCCGCTATACGTCACGGTTACTTTCTGACGCCGGTCCAGCACATCGGCCAGCGCAATGCCATCGGCCACGGCCAACTGAGGCCCCAGGTGCGAAATCATGCCCACGATATGGTGCTCATTGGAGCCGAAGTGGAAGCTTCGGTCGCGGCCCTTGGTGAAGCCGGTGGTTTTGCCCTGCCACTGCGCAAACAGCCGGTCGAGGGGCACGTTGCGGCCCGTAAACACGCCTAAGTTGCGGTGCAGTGGCAGAATGTACTCGTCGGGCTGGAGGGCCAGCGTGCTGCCTACTGATATGGCTTCCTGACCGATACCCGAAAACCACTTGCTCACTTTGCCCTGCCGGAGCAGAATCAACATTTTCTCTTCTATCAGGCGCGGCTTGAGCAGGTGCTGATAGAGATGCAGAAGTGTGTCGTTGGAATAGTCCTTACGGTCGAAATGCATAGGGCGGGGCGGATGGGCTATGTGTCGGGGCCAAAAGTAACGGATTGGGTCGTAGGGAGAATAAATCATACCGTTCGATCCGACAGGCAGCAGCGAGGGTGGAAATAGAAATCAGTATCTTCAGAGGAACTACCGCTAGTTACATCATATGGCCAGACTTCTACTTATTTGCCTGTTGCTACCTAGCCCTCGTGTCATGCGGGTATCAGTGAAGCTGGCTGTTGCGCCTAGCTTAGGTCTTCGACCCCAACGTGAGCAATGGAACCACGTTTCAAGGGTTGGTCACTGCTCTGGTTTGCACTCACTGGCGCGGGTGTGACTAGTAGGCGTGCGGAACGATTTCAGGGGCCGAAAAGAATGCTATAATACGGTTGATCCACCTATTCAGGGAGTAGTAGCATAGTTGCAAAGCTCCTCCGCTTCTCTCTATCTTGCTTTGCGGAAGCACCTTTTCAGGGTGCTTCCGTTGTTTGAGAACCTACTGCTTGCTGTTTCACCGTCAGGCCGGCGTGGAACCATCGTGTCAACGAAAGGGTGAGTTCATGCTGCATAGTACAGCAATTCATGCACACTCCTGCCCGGCCATACCTCGTAGCAGACCCTTATTAGCCTGTGCGACGGTTGCCATCAACCGGTTAGCTTATGTAAACAGTAGAAGGCATGAAACCGATTTGCACACGGAATTATGCTAAGGTTCAGGAGCGACACCCTAACGCCATTGAAATTTTTCACTTGAGTCGCATAAAATCAGCACGACTCAGCTCTGTATCTGTAGCTGACGGCAATCACTAAATGAAGAAAAGCACTCTGTTTGTATTACTGGTCTTGTTTGTGTTGCTAGACCTAGGTTACACGTTCGTACAAGCCTATCAATTGCCCCTAGAAGGCGACTTGCCTTCTATTGTGTTACCCGCCCCCGATTGCCGCCAAGTACTCCGGGACCCTTTCGGATGGGGAGCCCTCACCCGGAATGAAGTATACGTAGCTCCCAACCGCTTTTTTGCGCATGCATCCATGGTGGGGTATTTCAAATCCGTACCCTTTGCCTTGCAGCGCCTCACCAATCCCATCAACAGCATATACGCAGCCTGCGCGCTGTTTGCGGTAGGCGTGCAAGCGCTATTGCTTTATGTACTAGGAGTCTACATCAGTGGCACGTATCGGCTCAGCCGCTTAAACATATGGCTGGCCATTGTACTGCTCGTGCCCCTGTTCCAGATATCGGGCTACAACGACCAAATGGGTATCATCGACCGGGCCATCACCTACACCTTCTTCTACGCCTTTCCGATGACGCTGCTGCTGTTGCTGCTGCTGCCCTTTTACCAAGCCGCTTACCGCGGGCAGCCGCTGCGCATCAGTTGGCCCGGCCGTATAGCTTTGGTGGGGCTCATGGTGGTGCTGGCTTTCAACGGGGCTATTATTACGGGAGTAGTAGCGGTTCTTTTTTTTGGAATTGCCTTGCACTGGCTTATCCGACAGTGGCAATCTGGGGTTGACCTGCCGCTGGGCCAGCGGCTATTCCGGCTTGTGCAGGTACCCATTTTGCCGGTTGTAATGCTTGGCTTGTTCACGCTGCTTTGTTTGTATTCGCTTTATATCGGCCTTAGCGAAAAGGAAAGCGGGGGCCATGTGTTGCCCCTGTGGGAACGGTACCAGCGCATTCCATCCGGTATTTTTTGGTTGTTTCGTAAGCCAGGACTGCCCCTTATTTTGGCGGCGGCGGTCATAAATGACCAACTCATCCGCCGTTTGATTGCTCCTAGTCCGGAGCGCCAGCGCGTGCTTCGCATCTTCGGCTGGCTCGGCTTGTTTGCGCTAATCTACCTGTTGCTGCTGCCACTTGGCGGCTACCGCCAATACCGGCCGCTTATCGTGCGGCGCGACTCTATCCTGCCTATTATTTTAGGGCTGATGTTTTTCTACGGCTTGTCGAGCTACTTCCTGCTGCATCAGCTTCCGGCGCTGTACCGCCGCCGGTACGTAATAGGTATAGTTGTATTCTCGTGTTTTTATCTGGTAACCGATACCTTGTTTCTAAGGGATGATAACAGTTGTGAGCGCCAAGGGATGGAACGGCTTGCGCAGGCAACCGAGCCAGTAGTACGGGTAAGTGCCGAGTGCCCAGTTATGTCGTGGTGGAAGATAAACAAGCCCGAGTATTCGGAAACCAATGCTGAACTCTTGCAGTATTGGGGCGTCACAAAGGAGAAGAAACTCTACTACCACGAGGGCTGGTAGGCATTCGGACGCAGTACTCTTTCTCATTTTTGCCTCCGTACCACCGCTAGGTAAGCTCCTAATTATAGATTGAAGGTAGGCAGAAACCAATCCGAGTGCTGGTAGTTAATTACCTGTTCACAACTTCGCTTTATGATCCATTTCGAAGAATTCACTTTAGCTAATGGCCTGCGTTGTATTGTACACGAAGACCACACCACTCCCATGGCTGTGCTCAACGTACTCTACAATGTTGGCTCACGCGACGAAGATCCCTCCCATACTGGCTTTGCACACTTGTTTGAACACCTGATGTTCTCGGGCTCCGTCAATATTCCGAACTATGACGAGCCGTTGCAGCGCGTAGGCGGCGAAAACAATGCTTTTACCTCCCCCGACGTCACCAACTACTACCTCACCGTATCGGCGGCAAACCTTGAAACTGGCTTTTGGCTGGAATCGGACCGAATGCTAAATCTGGCTTTTTCGGAAACCGGGCTGGCGGTGCAGCGCAAGGTGGTAGTGGAGGAGTTCAAACAAAATTACCTGAATCAGCCCTATGGCGACGTCTGGTTGAAATTACGGCCTTTGGCTTATCGGCATCACCCCTACCAGTGGGCAACCATTGGCAAGGAAATCAGCCACATCGAAAACGCGGTAATGGATGATGTACGGGCTTTTTTCAAAAAGCACTACGCCCCCCAAAACGCTATTCTGGTAATAGCCGGCGCCGTGACGGTAGCAGAGGCGCAGCGGTTGGCAGAAAAGTGGTTTCAGCCAATTCCGGGCGGTCCTCACTACGAGCGGCAGCTACCCGTTGAGCCGCGCCAGACGGAAGCCCGCTTGCTGGAAGTAACAGCCGATGTCCCGCTTGATGCGCTTTACAAGGTGTACCACATGCCCGCCCGTACGGCTCCCGACTATTACAGCGTGGATTTGCTGGGCGACTTGCTAGGCCGGGGCAAATCCAGCCGGCTGTACCAGCAACTCGTGAAAGAACAAACGCTTTTCAATTCTATTTCTGCTACTGCTGCGGGCTCAATGGAGCCAGGCCTATTGGTAATAAGCGGCAAGCTCAATGCGGGCGTTATGCTTGAAGCCGCCGATGCTGCGGTTGAGGCCGTGGTAGCGGCGCTACGCGACGAGGAAGTGCCAACTGCCGAGTTGGAAAAGGTGAAGAATCAAGCCGAGGCTAGCATCGTGTTCGGTGAAATCGAGCTGCTACATCGCGCCATGAACCTAGCCTACAGCAAGCTGATGGGCAATGCCAATATGGTGAACGAGGAAAGTGCCCGGTTGCAAGCCGTAACGCCCGCTGACTTGCAAGCGGCTGCCCGGGAAGTACTTCGCCCCGACAATTGCAGTACGCTTTACTACCGCGCACAGGGCAAGGCAGTAGTACCCGAGCCAGCAGAAGCCGCCGTATCGGCCGAGGAGTAAGTTGAAAAGCAAACGCGCTAAAGCAACAGATTACTTCTTAGCGCGTTTGCTTTTCATCAACAAGAAGGCCCACCCAATAGCTATTGGGTGGGCCTTCTTGTTGGCATTCTGTTAAATAGCAGCTTACCAGCCGCTACCGCCCGAACCCCAGCCATCATCTTTCTTTTTGGCGGGAGCTGCTTTTTTAGGTGCGGGAGCAGTTTTCTTGGGAGCGGCTGTAGCACCACCCGAAGCTTTGGTTGCGGTGGCCGCTGCTGCTGTCGGAGCGGGAGCTGGCGCCGGAGTTTCCACTATCGGAGCAGGCTCGGGCTCGGGAACTGGCGCTGGTGCTACCACCGGGTCAGGGCGACGTACGTTGCGACGAATGTAGGGGGCAATAGGCCGGCCGCGGTAGTCAGTGGTTACGCGGTGCGAAGGCGCAGCAGTGAAGCCTGGCGCTACTACCGATCCGCCCGGCTGCATTTCAACAGGCGCCGCGCTAGCCGCGCCAGCACCACCAAACCCTCCTTTGCCGGAAGTCATTTCGCTGGCCGGAGCAACTGCTTCCGCGGGCGCGTCAGCCGGAGTCGGGGCAGGCGCTACGCTAGCTGCTGGAGCAACGGCCGCTTTCTTCGTGGTAGTTGCCTTCTTAGAGGCAGGAGCTGGAGTGCCCCAACCATCAGAAGAACCCCAGCCATCCGATGACTTGGTTTGTTTGGTTTGAGCCTGCGAAGGAGCAGCTATAAGAACGGCACCAACCAGCAGCAACGGGAGGAAGATTCGATTCATTTGAAAAGACTTTAAAATAGTTTGTGCAAGTTACAGACCTTCCTACAGCCAAGAAAGCTCTTGTGCGCTTTCCCTTCAAACGCGTTAGAAAAGGAGAAGTTCCTAGCCAGAAAAGTATCGATTGAGAAAAGCGAGTGGAATCCTGTTTTTTCTCTTAACGATCAGAGTATCAACTATGATATATATCCTCGCTCACATCACCGAAAATTTACGCTGCCTTACAGGCAAACACCACTACTAACAGAAGCCTCGCTCTGGAGGGAACGAGGCTTTCTTTGATTTGTAGCAAAGCAATAATGGAATAACGCTAAAGCGCTGATAACAGCGAAAAGCTTTTTCAACGCTTGCGGGCCTTGGTGGTGGTTGGAACAGCTTTGGTAGGCGCTACTCTTTCCGATGATATTGAAGTGGCGCTGGTAGCCGCCACCTTGGGTGCTTTCTTTTTTAGGGGCCGTCCCATGTAGTCGGTGGTGGGCGGGCTCGGCATGTTTAAGCGTAACCCAGGCGCCAGCTTCATATCGTCTTCGTTGCGCCGACCTGAACGGTCGTAGCGGGCGTAGGCGCCCGCACGAGCCTTGGCTTTGGTGTTGCTCGTGCGGTGGTAGCCGTTAGCCGACTTCTTGGTACCAGAGGAACGAGTAGTTTGCTGTGCTTTGGAGGAAGAAGCACCTAGCAGGCTAACAAAAGCCAGGAACACACTCAGAAGTAGGGACAAACGCATGATAGGCAGATTAAGTGAAAGCTGGATATTACTTACCTACGACAAATCCACCTACCTCGGCTGTACTTACCAGCCCGTTGTGGAATGAGACACCATTGGAACATCTGTTTGCCCTGTTTTCACTGCTACAGAAGAGCTCTTCCCTTTCTTTTTCAGGGGCCGGCCCCAGTAATCGGTGCTTACTCCACGGTAAGGCGAAGAGCTCATGCCGGGCGCCACCATTACACCCGATGACTGCATCATCGGGTCGGCACTTTCTTCTTCAGCGTAAGCCGCTTCTTTAGCAGCTATAGTAGTCAGGTTCTTGGCTTTTTTCTTGAGCGGACGGCCCCAATAATCGGTGGTAGGCTTGCCGTGCAAACTTAGGCTGTGTCCGGGAGCCGTGTTCCAACCCGTGTTGTATTGCACGGCTTCCTCTACTTCGGTAGCGCTGGCCACCGGCTCTGTGGTAGTAGAAGCCGGCGTGTCTTGCCAAGAATCGGTGGCAGCAGGCGTTTGAGTTTGAGCAAAAGAAGCGCTGACCGAGGCAGCCACAAGGCAAGCTGTGAAAAGGAAAGTTTTCATGGCGAAGAAAAGCAGTAGATAAAAATGAATGCTGGCTTGGTATCGAAAACCGTTCAGCTGAACGGGTGGCGCCTCACGTTCTGGCTGCAAGCCGCTGGTGTGAATGCCTTTTGCAGCAACCGTACCAAGTTTTATTATTTAATGACGAGTTTTTGTTTTTGCGTGATTCATTGTCCAGAATCCTATCACCTAGCTGCCACCAGCCACAAGAAACCAGCCGCCAGAAACTTATCTTTGCCCTTACTATGCAGGAGAACATCACGCGGCTACGTGCCGAAATCGAAGCCTATGACCTAAGCACGCCCGAGCTGCTCGATCAGTTCCGCATTGCTTATACCGGTCGTAAGGGCCAGTTAGCTGATCTATTCGATCAGCTTAAAACCGTACCACAGGAGCAGCGCCGGGCTGTAGGCCAGGAGCTCAACCAGCTCAAACAGCAGGCCCTATCCCGTTTCGAGGAGCGCCAGCAGGAGTTGGAAGCCGCCACCCATAATGCCCCCGCCGACCCTACTTTCGACTACACGCTGCCTGCCATCCCCAACCAGCTGGGCACCCGCCACCCCCTCAACTTGGTGCGCGAGGAGATTGTGCGCGTTCTGTCCCGCATTGGTTTCAACGTGGCGGAGGGTCCCGAAATAGAAGACGACTGGCACAATTTTACGGCTCTTAACTTTCCCGAGAACCATCCTGCCCGAGATATGCAGGACACTTTTTTTGTGCATCGCACGCCCGGTGAGCAAGAGTGGTTGTTGCGCACCCATACCAGTCCCGTGCAGGTACGAGTAATGCAAACGCAGAAGCCCCCAATTCGTAGCATCATGCCGGGCCGCGTGTACCGCAACGAAGCCATTTCGGCTCGCGCCCACATGATGTTTCATCAGGTAGAGGCCCTTTTTGTGGATGAAAATGTCAGCTTTGCCGACTTAAAACAAACGGTGTACTACTTCGTGCAGGAGTTGTTCGGCAACGATGTGCAGGTGCGTTTCCGCCCCTCCTTCTTCCCTTTCACCGAGCCAAGCGCCGAAATTGACATCACCTGCCTGATTTGCAAAGGCAAAGGCTGCAATATCTGCAAACAAACCGGCTGGGTTGAGATAGGCGGCAGTGGCATGGTAGATCCGGCCGTACTAGAGCAATCTGGCATCGACCCGGAGCGTTACTCTGGCTACGCCTGGGGCATGGGCATCGAGCGGATCACGATGCTTAAGTATCAGATCAAAGACTTGCGCCTGTTCACGGAAAACGACCTACGGTTCCTGCGGCAGTTCGAGGCAGTACAGTAGCCTACTGTCAATCCTATCTCATCAAAGCGAATGAAGGACTTGCCAATTACCCATGTGCCCTTACGCTCTGCGCTTAGCAATTGGCTTACTTTTGCGGTGGTAGCATTGCTTGGCAGTCAGCTAGTGGTTTCCTGCGGCTCTGACACGAGTAATGTCGAGCCGCAGATTCCTTTGGCTAGCTTCAGCGAGAGCCTCAACATTACCAACCAGCAATACACTGCTTTACGCACCGATAAGGGAGCTATCTATTTCACAGGAGGAGTGCGCGGTTTAATCATCGTGCGTCAAAATGCTAGCACGTACCTTGCTTTCGAGCGAAATTGCCCCTACCGCGTCAACGATACTTGTGCCCGCGTTAGCATCGACGCTTCGCGGTTGTTCCTGAAAGATGCTTGTTGCGGCTCACAGTTTGATTTGCAAGGCCGCGTACAGGGCGGTCCAGCTAATCGGCCACTCCGGCAATATAGCACTTCGCTTTCCGGAAACTTGCTGAATATCACCAACTAGGCATCTTTCTGAAATATTTTCAAAGATAATGCTTGCACAACCTTTTGCTTTGCCCTAATATTGCACCCGCAACGGCAATGAAATGCCGCCATAACCGCTTCCTTAGCTCAGCCGGTTAGAGCATCTGACTGTTAATCAGAGGGTCCCTGGTTCGAGCCCAGGAGGGAGCGCCAAAAAGACCAGCAACAAACTGTGTTACAGTTTGTTGCTGGTCTTTTTCTTTGTACAAAGCTAGCAGCTCATCCTATAGCATACGCCCCGCGAAGAGCACACGCAACAGTGCTAACGCCTTGAAGGAAAGCGCAATTAGATTACCTAAGCTTCACTAAGCAACTACGTAGGACTCACTATTACCTGGTAATTATCAGAAATCGCACATAAGATGCTCTGAAGCGCATGTAATGCTTATAGAGCTAAGTAAGTACGCTCCACGGGGCCCCTTTGGGAAGGCGAGCTATAGCTCTAGTTATGAAATTGTTGGATATTACAAAGAAGACCAGAACGCAGCCTCAATTATAATAAGCGGCAACTACTCACTCATAAGGCAGCTTTTAGCCTTTACGCTCACCTAAAAAGTAAGCGATGATTGCACTTTTAGCACCATACGGCCATTATACATAAAGTCTTCTGTTAATCAACTGTATAACAGAGGCTTTACAAGTGCTATTGCCTTAGAATTAACATGCAGCTCTGCCGTTAAAACTCATTTTTTATGATGAACGCAGAGTACTCTTTCGGAGGCATTAGACTACGGCCTACTTCGTAATAGGCACTATTCTTTTATTAACTAAAGTTGGGGCTAAGTACAGAGCGGGCACTATCAAGAAAAGAATCAACAAGCTACTCAAAGGATACAGATAGAAGTTATCGGTTAATTTTATTGTATAGATACTGTTAAGATACACTTTCAAAGGCATAAATATGAGAATTAGTATAATATGAAATGAGAAAACTTCCAAAGAGTACTTGCCTAGATAACATATATACTTATTAGTAAACCAACTCCTGTTACGAGCAGCAATATAGATAATCAAGAAACATAAAACCACAAAGTTTAATAGCCGCAGAAATCCTAAGCCCGGTTTATTAGTTAAATATTCTATATCCATATTAGCTATGCCAAAATGAAAATTCTTTTCAACAAAGAAAAACAACGCAAAAAATGCACAAACAATAATTATACTGGGATTATTGATTATTTTGTTGGTCTTATTGTTATAAAATAAAAATCCTGAAACAATGCCTAAAACAAAAAGCAATTGCCAACATAATAGATTATAGAAGCCAGTTTGTATGTTTTTATTTCCAAGCAAAGTATCGACAACATGATAAGGATGTATAATAGTGCCAATAATATACAAAACTATTGAAGCAACGAGAACTTGCCAAATCAAACCTTTATTCAAAGATTTGACTAGGATAGGAATAAAAGCCACAAATATAGTATACATAGGCAAAATATCCATAAAGACTGGCTGATAAAGCAGCACGCTGCCAAGAATAACCGATAGCAGAGTCTTATCAAACAAGAAGCTATAATATTGAGCCCAATACTCTGTTATATAAAAATTAGATAGTATGATCAAGAAGGTAAAAAACAACAAAATGATATGATATTTATAGATAGTTACAACTCTATTCTTAGCAGCTTCCAAAATATGCTGCCCTCCTTTCTCAACATACTTATGATAATAAACCAAACCAGCTGTTAGGCCAGATATATACACAAAGCCTTCTGCTGCTGAAACCCAGCCAAAAAACTCATATGTAAATCTCTTTATTATATTATTATAGGTTAATGAATGGTCTATCGTAATGATTATTAGCAACAATCCCCTAAAGAAATCTAGTTGGGCACTTCTTTTCATTACGCAAGTATTTAAGTTTATGCAGCCATGAATTCTCTTGAATTCATGTGTATTAGGCCATAACTCCCGATCTACCTTCAGATAAGTGGAAGCAGGTTGTGGATGCTTCAGGCCACACTGCTAGCAGCTACTGATGGTGATCAAACGGAAGAAGCCTGATAAGGTGCTTTTGTCTTTAGCGGGTAAATATCTGAATTATTTTTAGAAATGAAGCTTAATCCTAAAAGCAGGCGTCCATTAAATTTACATTAATCCTGTAATATTTATAACTAAGATGTTCTCTTGCGCACTTATGCCCGAAACAGTAACCGCAGATGCACAATGACTTCGATTAGGAAATGATGCAATAATGGTGACAAGTTGGGCTGTCAAATAAATTAGAATCAAAACTTTTTCTTGAAAAGCATTTTTTCTTTGTTGACGGAAATTTCAACTTAATTTCCACCAGAATGCCTTTGCGGTCCTCGATATTTCCACATCTCAAACCGTATAGCTATGACACTACTGGTTTCCTGCAGCCGTTCTACAAATGGTTAGTAGTGCGCACCTAAGATGGTGCCCATTTACACCACAACACTCCGAACTAAGAAAGAGATAATTTAGCAACAGCAACTATTGTCGAGCTTATGTCTATACAACACAACAAACTATATGAATCATATCAAAAAAGACCCTATTACTCACAGTTTTTCACATTCCTAAGGATAACTTATCTTGGAGCACTACTATTTACATCAGTAATATTCTACTCTCTTTAGTGCTTACACAAACAAGGTCCCTTATCCACTGGACGGAAACGTATGAATTTCGCAGCTAATCTATTGTGCGCAATTAGCAACTCAGGTTGGCTACTAATTCCATTCACTACATGGACAGTCTGCTGCTGATAGGCACGGATATACGTAACGTAGAAATTAGTGTGGGCGTTACTCGTGATTCGCCGAAATTCGAAGTAAGGAATCAGTTGTTTGTTATCAACTAGAATTTGAAGATCCTTGAGGTTAGTACTGACGACTTCTACAAGATCTTTTTCTTTATCGCCGATATGCAGTGAGGAAGAGATAAACATATGATTGGTTATGTTCCCCTCGGTTCTTAGATTACTAAACATTGAAAAACTAGTCTGAGTCTTTATTCCTAAGTATGGGGTCATACCGTTGAATAGTAGCAGCAATGGTACTAGCCAGAGTGCTTTATGCGACATGTAGAATAAGGTTGTGTATTGTTCTCTCTTATAATTGTTATTCACGGCGTTATAGCTATAAATAACAATTAATATAAAACCCCATATAAGCCAGATAACCAATCCAAGTATATTTAACTTGTGTGTAATATTATCGATATAAACACTTGCAACTAAATTTAGCGCAACTACCACTATTATGCCGGCAGCAATAAAAAGTCGAAGTAACAACAGTACACCTTGCCCCGCCTTAGGCCACAACGTATTCATTGGTGTTGGAATACTTGCAACAAATGTATTGGGAAGGAATAACGTGTAAATTGCGAACAACATAGCCGAGAAGCTATACAATCCTTGATGTGGGTGGAGCGATAAAAAATAGTGAAATCCACACGCAAGTAGGAGACCAGTTGAACGAGTTTTTCGGAAATATAGTAGCAGGGGTATAGCAGCTTCAAGTATAATAGTACCCCATACTGCCAACCACCTAACCAGAGGATTATCCGGCATAAAGGGAATTCTGTCTTTATAGCCAGCTAGCAGAAACGTACTGCAACTAATATTAACATTGAAATAATCCCAGTTAAGCTTGTGCAAGACGGCATAGAAATAAAGTACGAACAAACTAATTCGTACCAAGGGGGCGAAAGAGTTAAATAAAGTAGTTCTAGTGGCAAGTGCTTTTATAGCTATCATGGTCTTGTCTTTCCGGTAAAGACGAACCATTGACCACGTGAGAGTAACTAGTATGCCACTGTTTATAATGAATTCGAATGTGATATGATTGGGTGCATAAGGCATCCACTCGAAAGTGTTGGCAACACTGCAACATAGCATCAGCAAAAAGGGCCAGATAGACCACGGAATCAGCAGGACTAGGGCAGCCGCTAATACAACAGCCACCGCAAAAGGGTGCTGCAATGTGATTCGATCAGCAAACGACAAGGCATGCAGAACATTAGCAACCGCCCAAGCAAAACTAAATAGCGCAAGTCTATCGAATCTGGTGGTAGACAAGGGTGAAAAATTATCCATTAAGCATACTGGCTTTGTATAAAACAAAACAATATTGTACAATTACAATTTAATTTCCAAATACCGTGATAATGCACTAGATAGATGATTGTATATCAGCACTAAAGTTGCTGTGCGCAACCTTATCCCGAATCTTGTTTTGGGCCGATATTCACTACTACAAGCATAAAGTTTGTGCCTGCCTGATCCAGACGACAGTCGTCATCAGCTTGAGCCAGATGTTCCCTCCTACCTGAATATCTGCTGTTCTAGTCGCGCAGGCACTACGATGCCAGCCGACGTTTAACTAGAATCAGTACTAGAGATGCGCCAACAAACCGCCCCTGCTAGTTCTCTCTCGGCTGAGGAAAAACTAGCAGTGGCGGCTACTGTTAATCTGGCACTTGTAAGTGCGCTCTGAACGATTAGAACCGGTTGTTTACTTCACTTCTAGTACCACTACCGATTGAGGAGGAAGCTCTACTGCGAGGTTGCTACCGCGCTTTTTGGCCCCTGTGAAGTTGGCTAGCTTCACTTTATTGGGGTTATCGAAAGAGTTGTGGTCGTTGGTTTTTGCCGAAGTTAGAACCCGGCCGGATACCGTTTTCCAGGTTACGCCGGGCAAAGCAGTTTCCAGCTTCAGCATCTTTTTAGTGTCCAGGTTTACCAAGGAAATATGTACGATGCCGTTCTTGTCTTTGGAAGCGGAGGCATTCAGGGCCGGAATCCTCTCGTTGCCGAATACATAGTCGGGGCTGGCGAATTGTAGGGGCAGGAGTTGCGCGTCTTGGTGTACTTGGTAGAGGTCGAAAACGTGGTAGGTGGGCGTGAGCAGCATTTTTTCTTTATCGGTGAGGATTAGGGCTTGCAGCACGTTCACGGCCTGGGCCAGGTTGGCGCCGCGCACCCGGTCACAATGGTTGTTGAAGATGTTGAGCGTAGTGCCGGCTACTAGCGCATCGCGCAGAGAATTTTGCTGGTACAGAAAGCCCGGTTTAGTGCCCGGCTCTACGTCGGTCCATACACCCCACTCATCGACGAGCAGCGCTACTTTTTTCGTGGGATCATACTTGTCCATGATGGCCGCGTGCTTGGTCACAATAGCATCCATCTTCAGACAGTTGCGCAGGGTGCTGAAGTACTGCGTCTCGTCGAAACCCGTAGCTGCGCCTTTACTGCCCGTCCAACTGCCAGTAGGCAGTGTGTATTGGTGTAAGGTCAGCCCCCACATCATATTGAGCGGAATCTTCTTCATGCACACTTCCGTCCAGTTGGCATCGTCGCCGTTGGCTCCACTCACAATTTTTTTCAGGGGTGGTGATGCCGGATAATTGTGGGCGAAGGTGGCGTAGCGTTTATACACATCAGCATAGTAGTCGGGAGTCATGTTGCCGCCGCAGCCCCAACTTTCGTTGCCGATGCCCCACCAGCTTACTTTGTAAGGTTCGGGGTGCCCGTTCTTACGCCGCTCCAGCACGAGCGGCGTATCGTCGTTGGCGTTCAGGTACTCCATCCAGCCGGCCATTTCCTGCACCGTACCGCTACCTACGTTGGCTGCTAGGTAGGGCTCGGTGCCCAGCAGCTGGCAGAGCTCCAGAAACTCGTGGGTGCCGAAGCTATTGTCCTCCACCGAGTTACCCCACCACATGTTCAGCATTTTGGGCCGCTGCGCCGTGGGGCCTACCCCGTCGCGCCAGTGATACGTATCGGCGAAGCAGCCACCGGGCCAGCGCAGGTTGGGCACCTTGATTTTGCGCAGCGCTTCCACAATATCCATCCGAATACGACCTTGCTTAGGCACGTTCAGTTTCTCGTCCACCCAGAATCCGTCGTAGATGCAGCGGCCCAGGTGCTCGGCAAAATGCCCGTAGATGTGTTTGCTGATTTGCAATTTCGGGTCGCCGGCCTGCACCGTTACAGGTATTGTTTGGGCCGTGGCAGTGCTAGCGAGGGCCAATGCCAGCCCGGCAACCAGCCCCACCCGACGCGCCCCATTGCCGCGCAGCACTGGTCGCCACGCAGCACTTCTAATGCTCCGCGCATTGCGACTCGCTAGAGAGTTAATGATTAAGACCAAAAAGCTACCAAGCAAGATGGCGCAGAAAGCGAAAAAATCAGGAACAGGATTCACGGGTGGTAGGGTGGAGAGGTAGTTGATGGAAGTTTATTTGATGGTGATTTAAGCTGCGGTAGCTTGGTTAGCTAGCACCTAGATTGGCTGCGCTTGAAGCATGGCAACACGCCACTTACCGCATCAATAAGGAGGTTGGTGGCTGTTATTGTGGCTTTGCCTTGCTCGTTAATATAAAAGTTGCTGCTTTGCCATCAGCGCGAATTCACGCGTTGTGCTGGCGCCCGGCTGCAACAATACGCACCGAAAATTTTCAATGAACACCGGGGTATTGGGCTGTTCTTGCAGGCTGCATGAATTACGCGAGACTGCGCTACTGCCTCACCAGCCACTTTTCCGGTGCTCGGCCACTGAGCAGGATTAAAACAGAGGGCCACTTGTTGTGCATGAACCTTGAGTTCGGCCAGCAGCAATAGCAGAGAGTAACTTCTTTTCATAAGCGGCAGGCAGGGGCAAGTCGGAAGGCAAGGTCGGCTTCGGGCAGCAAGTAAAGCTAATCCCGAAATACTACCAACCCTCCACTAGCCTTCTTACCACTACTTGCTTAAACTTTCGTTTTCATTCTCAATAATCGAAACCTCGTTGGCAGGCACACAGCAAGTCGCAAATGCCATAAGCACGGTGGGGTTGTAAGGGCACGTAAAACCCGATTGCTGCACAAGGCTTTGCTTGCTGCCGCGCACCTCTCTCCCACTCCAAGAATTCACTGCGGGACCTTTTCACTACGGCTGCACCCACAAATCAAGTGAAAAGCGTTGCTCTTTTCTAGCGTATGCATCAGGTCGGAAGCAGTTGTTGATATCTATCTGTAAGCTGTTTGCGTATTTCCATCCTTACCCCCAACTATGCAACAGTATTCTTTGCTTATTTTCAAGCTCACCCCACCCTGACAATTGGTGCCATGCAGCCTGCCGCCGCTTCCTGCCAGAAGTGTGCAGCTATTTCTTTGCCCTTTTTCAGCGTGTTTTTTATGCAACAACCCCCTCAGTACTTCAGACAGTACAAAGCCACTTACAAAAACGATAGTCGTGGAAGCCTGCTCGCAGGGCTAGCTTTAATTTTGGTGACAGCCCTCGACCACTTTGGTGCAGATATTTTGCCACTGTTAGTCTTGTGCACCACTGTCCTGCTGCAAACGACAAGTACCACTAACCAAGTAGTTAGGGCGAATGCGTCGTGCTAGCCAGAGATTCGTCATGATACCGGTGCCAGACCTCCCGCGCTGGCAGCAATACCTGTTGTTGGTGGGGTCGTTGCTGGCGGTTATTGCCTGTGTGTGCTTGCGACTAACCCATCATTCACAGGGCATTAGTTTGCTCCCTATGGTGCTTCCTTTTCTGCTCTGGTGGCCCCGCCCGGCTACCCCCAAAGAGCTTCTAAACTGGTGGCTAGCAGTGGTCTGTGTGTTTATCCTCGTCTTAGGACTTCTGCTAACTACACTGCCACATATGGCAGGATAAGCTGTTTCGTTGCTGATGACGCAGGGGAGGCCCAAAGCACTAGGATACACTTCTGAAAGCATCTACAGCCCGAACGCGCCCCGTTCGGGCTGTAGCTGATGCTGGACTCTAGCGCATGCCACTGAGCAGGTTGTGCATACGCCCGTGGTAGTGTTGGCGGGGTGAGATGACGCTTGCTATTTATGTGTTTGCAACGTCAGCACCCGTAGGCTACTCGCTCGGCTCGAGGACCTATGCTTCACACTACCGCGCAGCATCCCGAACGGCGATGCAACGTAGATTAGAGCCCGGCCAGGTTCTTCTCATCTACTTCCCTTGCAACAATGGAGCTATACACCACCTTCTCTATCCTCTTGGTGGTAGCAGCAGCTTTTTCATACCTCAATTTTCGGTTTCTGCATTTGCCGGGTACTATTGGGCTAATGGCACTGGCACTGCTTTCCTCGCTGGCACTAGTGGCGCTGGGGTGGATGGGCGTGCCGGCCGTGCTACAGGTAGCCAACGTAGTGCGCACCATTGATTTTCATACGGTGCTCATGCAGGTGATGCTAAGCTTCATGCTTTTCGCGGGCGGGTTGCACCTCGATGCCGGCAGTTTGGGCCGACAGCGCCTGCCCGTCCTGATCCTGTCCACACTGGGCACCTTGCTCTCAACAACGTTGGTAGCGACTAGCCTGTACGTCACGTTACCCCTGTTCGATCTGCCGCTGGATTTCATTTACTGCTTGCTGTTTGGGGCCCTCATTTCCCCCACCGACCCGATTGCCGTGCTTGGTATCCTTACGCGGGCGGGCATTGAGAAGCCGTTGGAAATCAAGATCGTGGGGGAGTCGCTGTTCAACGACGGCGTGGGCGTGGTAATTTTTGCCACGGTGCTGTCGGTGGCGCAGGGTGGCGCGGAAGCGGTGAGCGGCTGGTCGGTACTGGGGCTGTTCCTGCGCGAAGCCCTGGGCGGAGTTGGTTTAGGCCTTGGACTTGGGTACGGTGGCGCTTTGCTGCTGCGCTCCATCGACAATTACAAGGTGGAGGTGCTACTCACGCTGGCCCTCGTGATGGGCGGCACCACCTTGGCTACCTCGCTGCATACTTCCGGACCACTGGCTATGGTGATGGCGGGCATCATTGTTGGGCATCAAGGCCGGCGCGACATGTCGGACGTGACCCAGGAATACATCGACAAGTTTTGGGAAATTCTCGACGAGATTTTCAATGCCCTGCTCTTCGTGCTGATGGGCCTGCAAATACTGGTGCTCGATATCACGCCGCTTTATCTTCTGGTGGGCTTGCTGGCCGTAGGACTAGTGCTGTTTGCGCGGCTGGTATCGGTAGGGCTACCGCTGGCCGTGCTAAGCCTGCACCGTCAGTTCACCGAAAACAGCCTTACCATCTTAACCTGGGGTGGCCTCCGAGGAGGTATCTCGGTGGCCCTGGCCCTGTCGTTGCCCCCCACCATGCCCCGCGACTTACTGGTGGGGATAACCTACGTGGTGGTCGTCTTTTCTATTCTGGTGCAAGGCCTTACTATCGGGCCATTAGCTACTTACTTGCAGCATAAGCAGCCGAAACGTCCCGACTCTCCAAAAGCGCAATAAACCCGGTGGGGCACTCCCCAAACGCGGCGTCAGCTTGCTGATGCCCGGGATTGGTGCTGTCTGGCGTTGCAGCTGTAGCGTTGCGCTCTTATTGCTGTTTAGGTCGGAGGTCGGAATTGAGTTTGAACTCAACTTTTTCCGGCGGACGTAGTATCTACAGTATTGCTTCGTTCGGGGCAAGTTCCTCTCCCTTTCTCAACCACACGTCCATGACTACCTATCGTCCCTTACTCGCTTTTTGCCTCGTTGCGTTGTCACTCACAGTTAGCAGTTGCGACGCCATTGGCAGCATTTTCAAAGCTGGAGCCTGGACGGGCCTTATTGCGGTTTTCCTGGTAGTCTTGCTGCTTTGGTTTATCGTTACCAAAATGCGCAGCCGCTAACCCTGGCTTGGCTGGCAGCTATATAAAAAGGCGGCTCCTGTGCAGGAGCCGCCTTTTGTATTTACAATCTGGCTAGCTGCTTTAGTTTTTCACTACCCGTAATGCTATCGGACCTTGGGCCGTAACTAACCGTAGCACATAGCTGCCGGCTGGCTGACTACGCAGATCCAAAGCCGTCTGGCCCTGTAAGCGCAATTGAACCGAGCCAAGCAGCGTGTATAAGGTACCGTGCAATGGAATAGCAGTTCCGCTCGGATCCACAACACGTATATCATCGGCGCTAGGATTGGGCACTACGGCTAGTGCAAACCGAGCGGAAGCAGTTTCCCGACGACCATTCACTATCACCACCGGCGAGTAGGTGGTGGTACCATCCAAGTCGATCTGCTGTAATCGGTAGTAGGCGGCGTCGGCTAAGGGCTTGGCATCGAGGAACGTGTAGCTGCGGCTAGTGCTTGTGTTGCCGCTGCCTGCCACAGTACCGATAGCCTCAAATTTTTGCCCATCGCTGCTGCGCTCCACCACGTAATGGCTGTTATTTCTCTCAGAAGCAGTTTTCCAGCTACACTGTACGGCCTCACCGTTCCACGCGGCCCCGAAAGCTACTAGCTCCACTGGCAGTGGTGCCGCCGCATTAGACGATACGGCATAAGGCGAAAACGAATTCAGGCCAGCGCGGGTAAGCTTGTAGCTGCCAGCTACGGTTCCGGTGGTGGCCGCTGCCGCTGCAACTTTGTCGAAGTATGGCTTCGCGCCTGTATTGATGTAATGGGTAATATAGGCCTTGGTGGGGTCAAAGGTCGTGCCGGCCGCTCCGCCCGACATCTGCTCGGCGGGATTCCCCTGTAGGGTCATAGTTACGTCGGCATTGCCGGCCACTTCCTCGGCCACAAACCACGTTTTCTTTACGTTCTGGTTCAGCACTTCCACCACCCCGTTTTCTTTGGCGTCGTAGTTGGTGTACATCTTATCAAGCACCCGAACGGCAAACACATCCTCGTTGCGCGCAGTGGTGCTGCTCGGCTGCCGCAAGCTTATGGGCGTGTAGCTAGTAGCACTAGAACCGATCGGGAAAACCACATCCGCACCGGTGTTAGCAACCGTCTGCTTCAAGACACCTTTGCCGTTGGTTACTACAAAGGCCGTATTCGAAGTCCCTTGAATTTGCCCACCGCGCTGGAGCGTCAAGTTGTAGTCGCCAAGCAGCAAATCAGGTGCTGCATTGCTGGCCGTAGCAAATACCAGATTACCATTGACAAGAGTATTGCCCGTTAGAATCTTATTGCCGCCGCCCGTAACTTTCAAGTTTCCGTACGCCACGGGCGCGATATTCAAGGCAGTGCTGGTTGTTAAGTACTCCACTGTGCTGGTTGGGTCCAGTTCGCCGAGCGTGAACGAATAACTCGGCTGCTGAATGGCTATTGCCGCCCTAGCTTCCACATCAATACGGCCTACAATATCATCGTTGTTGTCGATGTAGAGGCGGGTATCGGTGGTAGCACCCGGCAGACCAATTACAATCTTAGAATTGCTACCATTCACCGTCCAGGCAGCGCTTCCATTTATACGACTGGCACTAGCACTATTATCCGTTGTATTGCCTTGTACGTAATACGTAGCGTTGGGCAACGCGAAGCTAAAGTTGCTAGGCAGAGCACCGGTGCCGTTTACCGTTGAGCTCCAAACGTTATCATTATTTAGATTACCGGATACTTTCGAGTAAAAGATATTGGTAAAGGCCGAAATAGTGACGTCATCAATGGAGAGGCCGTTGCCGTTGGTCTGCGTGTTGAGCACGTAGCTCCACCGGATCATGATTTCTTGGTTGGGGGCAAGCTCAATATTGCTAAGTGTAGTTTGCCGTACACGCCGGTTAGTAGGCGAATTACCATCGCGGCTGGCAACAACGGTGGCAGTAGAGGGAGCGTCAACGCTCAGATCGGCGTTGGATACCCAAGCACCAGCGCTATTGAGCAAGCTGCTTATGGGCACGTTTGCCGCAGTTTTCAAATAGGATACGTCGACTTTGGCTTTGTCTTTCTGACCGGAGTTGTACCAGTGCTCCATGGCGTACACAATTTCCAAATTGTGGATAGTAGTGGTAGTGCCGTTTTTCAGTCGAATTCCTACGTGCCCGGTGCCATCACCAAGGGTACCATTCAGAGTAGTAGAAGCAATGCCTCCAAAAGACCGGTCGGAAACATTAGAGCCTGTAGCTTCGCCAAAATGGTAATAGTTAGCGTCAATAGTTGACCCATCATTGGCCGCAAACGTGGTAGGCGTAAACTTAAAGCCACTAGTAAACTCTGCCTGGGCGTATACTCCTGGCAAGGTGGTGTTGTCGGTAAATGACGCAGCTCCCGACAACGAATTGAAGTTTTGAGTGTAAGGAACTAGGTTGTTAGCATTAGTCCATGTGTACTGCGCTGAGGCAGGCACAGCACTGAAACCTGCCAGCAAAGTGATAAGCGCACAATAAATATTTCTCATAATGAAAAGGAAGGGGGAACTGTAAAAGCCTCAATGGCACAGCCCTATAATTAATTTACCGATTTGAGAATCAAAATTACAGATTCTAGAACTCAACAGCAACATTTATTATAATAATATTGTTGTTGTATGACTTTATCGTCATCTCTTAATTGATCGATAGGATTAATACAAAAAAGAAGACCGCATACTGCATATAATGCAAAACGACCTGTCAGCTAGCTGACAGGTCGTTCGTTTCCAGAAATTGGAATGCAGAAACTACTTCTTTGCTCTTTCGGGCATAGTCCCAATGATGTGGTCCCACAAGGTACTACTTACTCCAAAGGCAATTTCGTCTTGCCGGTAGTGGTGCTGAGCGTGGTGGGTCCACCATACTTTCAGGAAGTTTTTTGGCGGCGCATATACGTGGATGGCATAATGCACAAACAGGTAAAGCGCATAACCGAACACAAAGCCTGCTAGCACTCCGAACGCCGCGCTACCAAAAACAAACCGAAAAATAAAGAACAGCAACGACGCTACGAACACTGTGATGATAGGCGGCATTGCCAGCCGGGTCTTGTCTTTAGGAAACTCGTGGTGGACGCCGTGCATGGTGTACTGAAACTTGATGCGCCCCGGCGTAGTGGCCGGAATGTGGTACAAGTAGCGGTGCATGGCATACTCCGCAAACGTAAACAAGAACCAGCCACCCAAAAACTGCCCGAAAGCAGCTAGGCCCGTAGCAAAACCCTGCGTGACACCATAGTACAAGCTAACGGCCGCAGTAACGATAAAAATAGATACTGGTAGCGCAATGTGCGTGTGCGAAAGCCGCTCCAGTACCGGGTTCTGGAATAATTGAGCCGAACCTTTGTGCTTGGGCTTCACATTCTCAGGAGCTTTAGCGGGAGTTGGCAGTGGGGAAGCCGCAGTTTCTGTTGACATCGTCGATAAATAGGCTTATTTCAGGGAGCAAAGGTACGCATCCTAGCGCAAAGGGGTTGCCTTCTTTGCATCAGGCGGAAGTTTGGTACCGAGCCAAAAGTTGGCGCACCGCTGGTACTGTGCAGGCTGGTGCTTCACAGCGCAACGGGGCTTGGTCGTAAAACTGCTTACGTATCTGTAAGGTTTCGCGCAATCGGGCTTCCAATGCGGCGGCATCAGGCAACGCAGCCAATAGCGGTCGGCTTTTGGCTACGGCCAGCACCCGGCCCACCAACGTAGCAACGGGCACATCGAGGAACAGCGTAAGCCCCGTTTCAAGTAGCACGTCTAGGTTGTGGTGAAAGCAGGGCGTGCCCCCGCCGGTAGCCAGCACCATCTGCGGATACCGGGCTACCACGTCGCGCAGCACTGCCGCCTCTCGCTCCCGGAAGTAGACTTCCCCTTCCGCCTCGAAAATGACGGGGATACTGCGTCCTTCCTGCCGAACCAGTTCCTCGTCCAGATCCAGAAACGGCAACTCATAGGCCGCAGCCAGCCCCCGCCCCAAGGTAGTTTTACCGGACCCCGGCATGCCAATCAGGTATAGGCGCATGGTGTTGAGGAACTGATTTCGGATAAGCTGATTATTGCTTGATGGCGCGCTGTTCTTATTGCCGCTGATGCCAAGATTATGAATCCATGAATTAGCACCTCGATAACTAGTACTGCCATTATCCTAGCCGCACCCGCGGGTCGAGCAAAGCATAGAGCACATCGACGGCAATATTCACGAGCACGAATAAGGCCGCAATAAAGATGGTGGAGCCCATAACAACCGGGAAATCCAGGTTTTCGACGGCGCGGAGCGTCACTGTACCTAAGCCTTTCCAGTTGAAAATATACTCGATGAAGAAAGCACCCGCCATCAGTGAAGCCAGCCAACCCGACACGGCCGTTACCACCGGGTTCAGCGCATTTTTGAGGGCATGCCCCATCACCGTCCGGTATCCAGACAAACCCTTGGCGCGGGCCGTCCGGATGTAGTCTTGGCTGAGCACATCGAGCATCGACGAGCGGGTGAGCTGCGTGATGACGGCCAGTGGCCGGATACCAAGCGCGAAAGCCGGCAGCACGAGGTTGCGCAATACCAGATGCCGGCCCGTGAACGGGTCCGTTTCGTAGAGCTGCCCGGTTAGGTTGAGGCCCGTCCAGTGGCTCCAGTAGAAACCGAAGGTGATGGCAATGAGAATGCCCGCCACAAACGACGGCACCGAAATACCTAGTACAGAAGTAGTAATCAACGTGCGGTCGAGCCAGGAGTGCGGCTTAAGGGCCGCGGCTATCCCAAAGGCAATACCCAACACGGCCGCCAGCAGCATCGCCGCCAGCGCCAACCACAAGGTACCCGTAAAGTGGTCGAGCAAGATACTGAGCACCGCTTTGTTGCTTTGAAACGAACGGCGCAGATAGGGCTTTTTCAGCACCAGGGCTTTTGTGCCGAAGGGCAACAGCGTCAGGCCGCCGTACTTAGCTACGCCCGCCGAGTCGCGCGGGTGCACGCCCAGGGGGGAAATGTCGTTGAGGTACCCCCCGAGTTGAATGGGCAGGGATTCGTTGAGGCCAAGGTCAGCGGCAATAGCGGCGCGAGTGGCAAGGTCGGAACGCTGACCAGCCAGTAAGGCCACCGGGTCGCCGGGCAACACCTGAAACAGGAAAAACACGGTGCACGCCACGCCCGCCAATATGAGCAGGCCATGTCCCAAACGACGGAAAACGAAGGAAAGCATAAGGGAAATTAGAGCAACTTCTCCACATCCCCGATGGCGGGAATATCGTGGTAGTGGTACTTGCCCTTCACCGTACCGTTTTGCAGCAGCATCAACCCGGGATTAGAACGGATCATGGACTTCAGCACTGTAGCATCGGCGTAGTAGAACGGCGCGCTCAGGTTCACGTCGTGACGAAAGGCGTCGAAGGCAGCAGGGCTGCTGCTGGTGAGTACGAGCACGGAAATCTTCCGGCGCGACTTCTGAGCGGCAGTAAACAAGTCGTTGATAAGCTTGAACCGGTCCCGGTCCGCCTTTTCGGTGCCTTGCACGATAAGAAGTAGGCGGTTGCCTTGCAAGAGTTCCTGCGTGAAGTCTCCTTCGTCGTTCCACACGCGAAAATCAGTGATTTTGGGACCAGCCTCCGGATTTAGGGCCACCATCTGCTTGAACTTCCAAGTGGAATCAGTAGGATAATCGGTGAAGTCTTTGCTTTCGCCGTTGCGCTCCATCACGTACTTGTAGCGCAACGGCGACGAGGCCTTCATTAACTGCCCAATATTGTTGCCAACCTTATAAGGCAGGAAGTCGAAATAAGGCAAGTGCCCCAGCGCCCGCACCCCAATACCAATAGCCACGGCCGAGGCAATGGTGATGTACATCACGCCCAGTTGCCCCTTAGCAAACACCCGGCGTAGGTAGCGCTGATTGCGGAACACCACCACCCATAAGCCCAACAAGAACAGATCCTTAAAGAACGAGGTCCAAGGCGTGAGCTTGATGAAGTCGCCGAAGCAGCCGCAGTCCGTGACTTTGTTGAACGCCGCCGAGTAGAAGGTCAGAAAACCAAAGAACACCAGCAGCGCCAGCAGCACCCAAAGGGTTTTGCGCAGCATCCAGCGCAGCAGCAACGCAACGCCTAGCACCACCTCCAACGAGCTGAGCACGATGCTCAAGGTGCGAGAATACGGCCTGAAAAACAGAAAGAAGCGGCCGAAATCTTCGGCAAACACCTCGAAATACTCTTCTAGTTTGAGGGCCGTACCCACCGGGTCGTTCAGCTTCACCAAACCCGAGAAGATGAATAGCACGCCCAGCAACAGCCAGCAGATTCGGGTGATTTGTTTCATGAACTGCGTTAAGTAACTGAGTAGCAAGGCAACTGCCAGAACATTGGGCTAGCCTAGCTCTACAGTCAACTGCTACGATTAAATTTATTTCAGCGAATTATGCCAAAGCAGATACGCAAATGTAGGACGGATAGCCGAGTGGTACCACTCTCTGTTTCCCCGTTATTCAGCAGCGCCGTTGCGCACGGAAGTCCCCGCGAATCCCTTCTTAATCAACACGAATACAGCATAGTTCAGCATGTCGCGGTAATTGGCTTCCACCCCTTCCGATACCTGCGTACGGCCCGCTAAGTCTTCAATCTGCTTGGTGCGGTGCAGCTTCATTAAGATGATGTCGGTGATGCTCTCGATACGCATCTGCCGCCAAGCCTCGCCATAATCATGGTTTTTGGCGAAGAGCAAGCGGCGGTTTTCGGCCGTTTCTTGGTCGTAGGCGGCGGCTACATCGGTGGGGTCCAGGTCGAGCGGCGCATGGGGCAGCAGGCGTAGCTGCATGAGGGCAATCACGCAGTAGTTGATGATGGCCACAAACTCGTCGTCCACATTGTCGGCCACTAGCTGGGTGCCTTTCTCCTGGATGCTGCGGATGCGCTGGGCTTTGATGTAAATCTGGTCGGTGATGCTGGGCAGACGCATGATGCGCCACGCCGTGCCGTAGTCGTGCGTTTTGGCCAGAAACAGCATCCGGCACCGCTCTATTATCTGATCGTATTCATGTTGGGTTTGATTCTCCAAGTTTTTACGCCTATTTTGTTGGGTGACGTCAAACACGTCAGTAGCAAGAACGTTATTCTCCTTCAACGTCCCGCGGGAAGGAACTGCTGAGAATTATCGAAGTCGTTGGAGCGGTTCAGATTTGTTTATCCTCACCACCCGAAAACCATGCTCCAGGCCCCGCAAGATACGTGTTTTCCGGCCGCGCAAACCCTGCGTTGCCCCGGCGGGCGGGTGCTGGACATTAGTTGGCCGCGGGTGATGGGCATCCTTAACCTCACCCCCGACTCGTTCTTTGCCGGCAGCCGCATTCCGGCCCACGACGACCTGCTGCGCCGCGCCGAAGGTATGCTGCACGCTGGCGCGGCCGTCCTCGATTTGGGCGGCTATTCGTCGCGGCCCGGCGCCGAACATATCAGCGAAGACGAGGAAAAGCGTCGCCTGTTGCCCGCTGTAGCCGCAATACGCCAAGCCTTCCCCGACGCGTTTCTGTCCGTCGATACGTTCCGGGCCTCGGTAGCCACCGAGGCGGTAGCTACCGGCGCCGACCTCATCAACGACATCAGCGGCGGCACCCTCGACCCCGACATGCTGCCTACTGCTGGCCGCCTGGGCGTGCCCTACATTCTGATGCACTTACGCGGCACGCCCCAAACCATGACCCAGCACACGCACTACGACGGTGATATTGTGCTGGAGCTGGTGCGCTACTTTCGCGACAAGCTGGCGGAGCTGCGCCAGCACGGCGTAACGGATGTAGTATTGGACCCCGGCTTCGGCTTCGCCAAAACGCCGGCCCAAAGCCATGAGCTACTACGGCGCTTGCCCGAGTTGGCGGTGCTCGGTTTGCCTATTTTGGCGGGGCTTTCCCGAAAAAGCATGGTGTATAAGCCACTTGGCCTCACGCCCGATGCAGCCCTTACCGGTACAGTTGCCGTCAATGCCCTGGCTGTGCTCAACGGAGCCCGGCTGCTCCGCGTACACGATGTAGCCGAAGCCGTGCAAACTATCCAGCTCGTTTCTCCCACCTTCCCGCCCACTTCCCCGTGATTGGTTCTTTCAGCATTGGCTTCCTGCGCATTGGCTGGATAGACGTCATCGACGTGCTGCTGGTCACGGTGCTGTTCTATCAGCTCTACAAGCTGTTAACGGGAAGCGTCGCGCTGAAAATTTTCCTGGGCTTCATGTCCATCTACCTGTTCTATTTGGTAGTGAAAGCCGCTGGCATGGAGCTACTGACCAGCATCTTAGGTCAGTTTATGAGTGTGGGCGTACTAGCAGGCATTATTTTATTTCAGCAGGAAATCAGGCGGTTTCTGCTGAACGTGGGCAAGGTGACGGCCTTCGAGCGGATGCGCAATTTCCCGTGGCGCCGCGATAGTTCGGCCTCCGAGCGCATGAACATCACGCCCTTCGTGGAAGCCGCCAAGAGTCTGGCCGGCAAGAATACGGGCGCGCTTATCGCCTTCAACCTTGCTTCCGACCTCACCCCTTTCGCCAACTCCGGCGACCTGATTGATGCCACCGTAAGCAAGCGCCTGCTTATGAGCATCTTCAACAAAACCAGTCCCCTCCACGACGGCGCGGTTATTATCAGCCGCGGCCGTATTCAGGCAGCACGCTGCATTTTGCCTGTCAGCGAAAATCCCGATGTGCCCGCTGCGCTGGGATTGCGCCACCGTGCCGCTATCGGCCTCTCCGAAGTAACGGATGCGGTGGTGCTGGTAGTAAGCGAAGAAACCGGCCAGATGTCGCTGGTGCGGGGGGGTGAAGTGTTCCGCAACCTGGCCCCCGCCGACTTACGAACGCGCCTCAACGAGTTCCTGTTTGGTACGGCTCCAAAGTCCACTACTGCGTCGGCATCATCGGCGGCGGAAGTGGCTGCGTAACGTTCCGCCCTTAGCCTTTCAGCTACAAAGCCTGCTCTAGCTGTGCTCTTCCAGAAGAGGTGGGCTACCATGCGCAGCGCTTAAGAATACATGCTGGTTGTGTGGTAAGAGCAGACAGAACCTTCTGAAAAGCAGGCAACTGCCTTCAAGCAGGAGCCGGAACCAGTGAGTGAAAAAACCAGAGCTATTGTAGTTGGTTATTTGACTATTGCTATATATTCAATAAATTTAATACATCAGTCAGTTATTGTCGGCTGCTGACGTGTCTTACCGTTCCTCAGCGCTACGCACCGGGCGCTGGATTGTCGCCGCTCTGTGGAGCGGTGTAGTGAAGTTGATTCTATGTAGCTCAAGCAAATAGCTCCGCCCGCAAGGCCGATGCTCCACCATTTCTTACAACATCACCATCCGGCTATTACTTGGCTCGAACGCCGTAGCTATTGTTTCTTGGGGCAACGTGCGCTTCGACTAGGCAAGTTGACTATGAGCTACTTGCCATCCAGTTCTAGTGATTTTCAGGCAGAGTTATGTAAGCCACTACTCCCTATATCTTTCCATTTACTTTTCTCCCGATGTCCACACAACCCACTCTCATTACAGAACAGGAGGTGTTAACTTCCCCAAACCCGTTCGTCAGCCAGCGGACCGTACAAGATGCACTTAAGGAGCTGACGGCCATGCGCATGGATCCTGACTGGCACATTTCCGACATAATAGATGACGCCGGCAACCAGTATGTGGATTTCGTACTGGAAGGTGGTGGCATGCTCGGCATTGCGCTGGCGGGCTACGTATACGGACTCGAAACAGCTGGCATCCGGTTTTTGCGCTTGGGTGGCACGTCGGCGGGAGCTATTGTGACGATGTTGCTGGCGGGTTTGAAACCACGGCATGAAGCTGCCGGCGAGCAGTTGCTCGACATCTTGGCGCACCAAGACTTCTACCAGTTTGTTGATGGCGACGAAGATGCTCAGGACTTCACCAAAACTCTGCTCAACCGCGCCGAAACGCACAAAGGAGTTGGGGCATGGCTGCGCAACAAGCTCGACATTGCGGCTGTGATAAATGATGGCTTACAGGTGATTGACAATTTCCGCGACCGGCAAGGACTACACCCTGGCCTTGAATTTCAGCAGTGGCTGCACAACCTACTGGTAGAAGCCGAAACGCCCACCATCGAAACCCTGATCCAGCGCCGACGCGAGGTGCCCGCCGGTGGCCTCAAACGGCGCATACAGCAGCCCGATGGCAGCGTGGCAACGGAACCCTACGCCCCCGACGACTTATGCCGCTTGGCCATCGTGGCCGCCGATATTACCACCCAAACCAAAGCCATATTTCCGGAAATGGCTCCGCTTTACTGGGCCGACTGGAAACAGGTGTCGCCATCGGAGTTGGTGCGGGCTTCGATGTCGGTGCCGTTCTTCTTCGAGCCTTACCGCATTCATAACCTGCCGGGCTCAGAACCCGGCGCCTCCGATAAATACCTGGCCACGTGGCACGGCTTCGGTTACGCAGGTACCAAGGTGCCCGAAACTGCGGTTTTCATGGACGGTGGCATCATGTCGAACTTCCCCATCGACTTGTTTCACAACAGCGAGAGGGTGCCGGAAGCCCCTACATTTGGAGTTAAGCTGGGCATCGACCGCAACAAGCCACAAGATACCGGCACCTTCCTCGAAACGCTGGGCGCCATGTTCGATGCCACGCGCACCCAATACGATTTCGACTTCATCCAGCGTAATCCCGACTATAGCCACCTCGTTCATTGCCTCGATGTGGAAAAATACAACTGGCTGGACTTCAACATGCCAGAAGTTAAAAAGCAAGAGCTGTTTGCTATTGGAATACGGGGCTCGGTTAATTTTCTGCGCAAGTTCAAGTGGGAACCCTACAAGCAGCTACGCTCCACCAAAGCCGAACTAATGAAACAGTCGCAGCAGATGGACGAGATGGAGCTGCAAGCCAGCCCACAGAAGCACACAGCTTTAACAAAAAAGGCTACGGGTGTGGAATTAGACTGGCCCTGCGGCCGGCCAAAGTACTTGCACGATTCACCAGCTACATAGGTTAACCTACCTACTAATACAGAAGCCAGGCCCGAGCTACAACGGTTTGTCTGCTGCAGTTCAGGTCTGGCTTCTGTATGGTATAAGGCTGCTTTGCTAAGCGACTAGAAACCTTACGGCGTGTTGGTTACCACCTGGCCGGCTTCCGATTTGGCAGCTGAGCGGTCCTTGAGCGTGCCGAGTTCCTGGCCGACTTCAATGAAAGCGTTGATGGCCTTGTCGAGATGCTCGCGGGTGTGGGCGGCGCTGAGTTGCACCCGAATACGGGCCTGACCCTGCGGCACGACGGGATAGTAGAAGCCGACCACGTAGATTCCCTTTTCCAGCATCTTCGCCGCGAAATCCTGGCTTAGCTTGGCGTCATAGAGCATGACGGGCACAATAGGATGCTCGCCGGGCTTGATGTCGAAGCCGGCTTCCGTCATTTTCTGGCGGAAGTACTTCGTGTTTTCTTCCAGTTGGTCGCGTAGCTCGGTGCTTTCCGTCAGGAGTTCCAGCACCCGGAGCGAAGCACCCACAATGGCCGGAGCCAGCGTGTTAGAGAACAGGTAGGGCCGACTGCGCTGCCGTAGCATCTCAATCACTTCCTTACGGCCCGACGTGAAGCCGCCCATAGCACCACCTAAGGCCTTGCCGAGCGTACCCGTGATGATATCGACTCGGCCGAGCACGTTGCGGTACTCGTGGGTGCCACGGCCGGTTTTGCCGAGGAAGCCCATCGAGTGACACTCATCTATCATTACCAAGGCCTCGTACTTGTCGGCTAGGTCACAGATCTTGTCGAGCTGCGCGATGGTGCCGTCCATGCTAAACGAGCCGTCGGTGACGATGATGCGGTGGCGGGTGCCTTTGGCCTGGGCATCTTGGAGTTGCTTTTCCAAGTCGACCATATCGTTGTGGGCATAGCGGTAGCGCTGGGCTTTGCAAAGGCGCACCCCGTCGATAATGCTGGCGTGGTTGAGCGAATCGGAAATAATGGCGTCTTGCTCGTTGAAGAGCGGCTCGAACACGCCGCCGTTGGCGTCGAAAGCGGCAGCGTAAAGGATAGTGTCCTCGGTGCCCAGGAACTCGGCCAGCTTCTGTTCTAGCTGCTTATGAATATCCTGGGTGCCGCAAATGAAGCGCACCGACGACATGCCATAGCCGTGCGTATCGATGGCCTCTTTGGCGGCTTTGATTACTTCGGGATGCGAGGAAAGACCGAGGTAGTTGTTGGCGCAGAAGTTCAGCACTTCCCCCCCCTCCTGGGTTGTAATTTCCGCACCCTGCGGGGAGGTAATAATGCGCTCCTTCTTGTAAAGACCGGCGTCTTTGATATCCTGGAGCTGCTTTTCGAGGTCGGGTTGAAGGGTGGTATACATGGGGTGGCGTAGTGAGGTGGTACTTGGCAACAAAGATATAGCGCTAGGGTTGCCTAGCCTTCACCCCAGCTTTTTAAGCGCTAGTATCTAACCAGAAAAATAGCCTGCCTAATCCCGGCAGGCCACTATCGCCCGAAGAACACCTGCACGCCTGCTCGGCCGCTGTCCATAAGTTGCCGCTTCTGCGCATCGGAAATGCGCTTGATTTTGGGGTTGAAGCCGAGCGTGCTGATGCTGACCGTGCGGGCCCAATCCTCGGAGCGGGCGGGGTTCAGGTTTTCGATGGCAACAGTATAGAGGGCGCCCATGTAAGAGCCGAAGTCGTGGATGGCGTAGGGGGCGAGTTGCTGCCGGCCGCCGGGCTGCGCGTCGTAGGATAATTGCTCGGCCCGGTCGAGGCGCAGACCCAAGGTTTCGGGATTGAAGCTACGCGTTTCGCCGGTAGCCGATGATGGCGCTGCGGTCGTGAGAGCAGTGGCGGGCACAGTACCAGGCGAAAAATAGCGCGGATAATCGAAGAGATGAATGGGGTAATTGGCCAGTAGGCCCCCATCCACCAATACTTCCACTTCCTGGCCTTTAGCAGGTTGGCGCACTATGTGGCCCTGCGTATCGAGGAGCACGGCGCGGAAGTACAGTGGAATACTCATGCTGATCCGGACGGCGTCGGCCACGCGCATAGTGGGGTGCGTCTCGTGGCTGAACACCTGTATGCGCTGCATGGTGAGATTGGTGCCGGTGGTGTACAGGTCGCGGTAGAGAGTAGGCTGTTGCTGGGCTAGTACGTGGAGCTGGCCGAGGGTGAGGTCGGGGTTTGCAGTTTTGCGGGCTACTAGCTCGCTCAGGTACTTCGTGAACTGGTCGCCGCGGTACCAGCCGTACTGCTTGATGAGCCGCGTGCTGCCCCCGAAGAAGACAAGCCGGCCGTCGTTGAGGCGTTGTACCGGCGTATTGTTCACCACTTCTATGATTTCGGCGGGTGAGTAGCCTACGGCCAGCAAGGTCGCCTGGATAGCCCCGGCCGACGTGCCCCCAACCCGCTGGATGCTCGCCAGCACCCCTTGCTTTTCCAGCTCGGCCAGTGCGCCGCCGTAGGCAATGCCCCGGATGCCGCCCCCTTCCATCACTAAATTTCGATACACGGGCTTGGTTGATTGCGCCCGCGCCATTGGCAACTCACCAATCAACAGCAGCAACGATGCAACAACACGCATAGGCCACCCCATCCATTGAAACCTACTCATATGTTGAAAACGAAGACATTCAATAAATCAACTAAATAACCACTTGAAGACAGGATGCCCACAATGTCATGAAAGTTGCGTTATGCATGTTCCTAGGCTTCAACTTAACAGACTGCCGCGAATTTTACGAGCAGCAAACCCTCAACCGAAGCTAGGACTTGGACAGGCTGCTTTCGGCTGTGTATGCAACCAAGATTCAACTGTTCAGTTCCGTGAAGTAGGCGGCAGCTCAACGGCCAAACCATGCCATCCCGTTATCTTTGCTACCCCATCCCACCCTCATTACTATTTGCATGGATACCACGTCTCGCACCGCCGCTACCGCTGCTGATACCATTCTCGTCATTGGAGCCGGCGGCCAACTTGGGCTGGAGCTGACTCATGAGCTACGCCAGCTGTACGGCGCTTCCAACGTAGTGGCTGCCGATGTACGAGCCCCTAAAAACGAGGAAATACAGCAAGCCGGCCCGTTCGAGCTGCTCGATGTACTCGACAAACCGCGGCTGGAAGATGTAATGCGGCAGTACAAGCCCAAGCAGGTGTATCACCTGGCGGCGCTGCTGTCGGCCACCGCCGAGAAGAACCCGAAATTTGGTTGGCAGCTGAACATGGACGGCCTATTCAATGTACTAGATGCTGCCGTAGACCTTGGCGTGAAGCAAGTGTATTGGCCGTCCTCCATTGCCGTATTCGGCCCCGATACACCCCGCCACAACACGCCCCAACTGACGGTGATGAACCCAAACACGGTGTACGGCATCAGTAAGCTGGCCGGCGAGCAGTGGTGTGAGTGGTACTTCCGCAAGTATAACCTTGATGTGCGCAGCTTGCGCTACCCCGGCCTCATTGGTTACAAAAGCCTGCCCGGCGGCGGTACCACCGACTACGCCGTCGATATCTACCACAAGGCAGTGGCCGGCCAGCCCTACGAGTGCTTTCTGAAGAAGGACACGTACCTGCCGATGATGTACATGCCCGACGCGCTGCACGCCACCCTGGATTTGATGCACGCCCCCGCCGACCGCCTCACGGTGCGCTCCAGCTACAACCTCGGCGCCATGAGCTTTTCGCCCGAAGAAGTAGCCGCCAGCATCCGCCGCCACTACCCCGATTTCCGCATCAGCTACCAGCCCGATTCGCGCCAGCAGATTGCCGACTCCTGGCCCGCCAGCATCAACGACGCGCAAGCCTGCCACGACTGGAACTGGCAACCGCAGTTTGATTTAAATAAAATGACCGATGATATGCTGCTGCACTTGACGGAAGCTACAGTGCTGCAGTAAATCTATGATCTTAAGTATAAGCAATGTGCTACTGCGTATAGGCATTCTGGCTTTGCAAGCTGGTTTGTTTTACGTGTTTTTTCTAGTTGTAAGAATACTAATGCGCCGTGGCGAGTTTCGCATACAAAATCCATTTAAGCCGGTTTGGCGGCGACTCCATCAACAATACGGTAGTATGGAGAACATCCATTCTATGGAATTGATATCTGGTTGGATAGGAGGATTGAACTATGCACAGCTGCTAAAAATCAAATTTGACACCCAGGATTTACTAATTCGCAACACTGGAAGTCCGTATGTATTAGTGCGAATTCCATACGCTGATATAGAAGTGTCGCAGATTCCAGTCTCTTCGCAGCTTACCCGCTTTAGCGAACAAGAATACACGGCTGGCAAGTTTCGGGCGGGAGATGTCACTATCGAACTACCTGCTTATTGGGCCGATCAATTGCTAAAATGTATGGCTGCGGTTGATACCGCTGCTCAAGCCACTTCCTAACCCTAAGACTTTATACTTATCCAACGCCCCACCTCACCTTGTGGGGCGTTGTAGTTTTCGGACCTCCCAAAAACCTCTACGCTTCCTCTGCGTTCCTCTGCGGGAATCCGGCCCCGCACACTCCGGCCCTGCAAAACGCTATGATTGTAAACTACACCGCCGAAGGCTGGGAAATCATCTACCAGCAAGCCCACGCCCAACTGGCGGCCCAATTAGCCTGGCACTGGCAGCCCTTCGGCCCTTCCGACCGCTGGGTAGGCACCCTTTCCGCCATCGCCCAGCACGACGACGAGCAACGCAACTGGGACGGCCACTACGGCCTCACGCCCGCTGGTGCGCCGGCTAATTTCACGATGAAGGAGTTTGCGCTAGAGCAGGCCCAAGGGGTGCTAAACGCCGCCCGCTTCCAGGGTCGGTGGCGCAGCCTGCTCACCAGCATGCACCTCAGCACACTCTACGAAACCCTGCGTGGCCAAAACAAATCCATCGACACCTTCCTCGACGAACAACAAGCCAGCCAAAAACGCTGGATAAAGGAGCTGCACCTCCGGAAAGCAGACGCCCAGCAAGCCTACGACCTCATGCACTGGTGCGACCGACTCAGCTTGATTCTGTGCCGCCGCGAGCTACCCGAAATGAGCCGTGCCCTCGAAATCTACACCGGCATGGACGGCCAGCGCTACGACGTGCTGCGCCCCGAGAAAGGCGGTCCGCTTACCGTGCATCCTTGGCCTTTCCACGACGAGCAATTCTCGGTAAGCGTAGAAGCCAACCTAGTGCGCCAACTTCAGTTCAAAGACGACGCCGAGCTGGCCGCGGCCCTGCGCGATGCTCCTATCGAAACCCTCACCTGGGAATTCAAGAAGTAGCTCTCATTCCGAACGGAGCGAGGAATCTGGATTGTGCTGCTAAAATCTTCATTCAGATTCCTCGCTCCGCTCGGAATGAGAGCTACAGCTTCTGCACCGGCATTTTGCTGTCCATGAGGCCAGCGGGCACGTCGGGGCTGGCGTATACATGGTCGAGGCGACGGCCGTCTTTGCCATCGGTGCGGTCGGAGGCGAGCTTAAGCAGGCCGTATTGCTTGTACTCCGTCCAGCGGCGGCGGAAGGCAGGTTGCGCGTCAGTGGCTTTGGGGTAGTAGGCCCATTCTTCCACTAAGTTGGTTTGCGGGTTAACGAGGACCTCGTACTTGTTGTCGGGCGTGACACCTACGTTCTTGAAGGTCATGTTCAGCACTTCGGCCGGCGTGGTGCCGTCCATCATCTTGCTGGGACCTTTGTAGGTGAGCGTAACCCCCGAATCTTTGAGCTTGAACGGCATCAGCAGCCACCACGAGTTGTTCACCCAAATTGGGTACATTTTGTCGAGCAGCTTCTTGCCTTCTTCAGTGTCGGAAATGTCCTTGCCGCCGCGGTAGGCGTGGCCCTGCTTGGTTGTCAGATTGTAGTTGGCGACGAGACTGTCTTTCTGCCAGTGAAAGTCACCGGTTTTCTTGTCCCACAGCTGGTAGGAGCCGTCGAGGAAATCCCAGCCCAACAGGCGGGTTTGCTGCCAGGCCGGATAACCGCCCATTTCACGCATCACTTGGTCGGCCAAGGCTTGGGCGCGAGCATCCGAACCCGTTTTGTCGAAGCCCTCAGCTACCGGATACGAAGCCATGCTAGCACTGTCGGCGCGAGGCGTTTCCGCCGTGCCCACAGCGGGTTTCTCGGTGGTGGAGTTGCAAGCCATCAGGCTGCCGAGCAACAAAGCCGGCCACAGAGCAGCGAACCGACGAGTGAAAAGGAGAATGTTCATAGGCTAAAACAAAGAAAAAATATGCTCTGGTCCTACTAGTTAATTGAGTTGCGCTGCGCAAGGAGGTGCCTTTTGCCTTATTGCAGTGAACGTCGAAGCCGTAAGGCCGTACTAGTCGAAGCGACTTTCCTTGAATCATCTGCTTTATGGCCACGCACTACCGCTTCTCCGACATCATAAGTACGCTCAAGGCCACGGGCAGTGAGTTTATATCAAACAACTCGTTTCGCCACGCCGCTGCCCTTTCCTACTACACCATTTTCTCGCTGCCTCCGCTGCTGCTTATCGTCATCACGGTGGCCAGTTCGGTGTTTGGGGGCGAGGCCCTAACCGGGCAAATCTACGGGCAGATGAAAGGCTTAGTCGGGGCCGATTCCGCTAAGTTTCTGCAAGACTCTATTGCCGAGTTCACGAAGCAGCAGAAAAGTGGAGTTGCTTCTATCATTGGAATAGGTACGCTTATTTTTGCGGCCACCACCTTTTTCGTTACGCTCCAAGAAAGCATCAACGACATCTGGAACTTGAAAGTGAAGCCCCGAAGCGGAATTTGGCAGTTCATTCGTGACCGGCTCCTCTCCTTTGGCCTTATCCTGAGTGTGGCCTTGCTGCTGCTGATTTCCTTCGTTATTAGCGCCATCCTCAGTTCCTTCACCGACTATCTGCAACGGCTCCTACCCGAAGTCACCATTATCATCATCCACCTCATCGATTTCGGCCTTTCGCTCTTTATCACATCGTTGCTGTTTGCCCTTATCTACCGTTTCTTGCCCGACGCTATTATTCGTTGGCGCGACGTGGGTGTTGGTGCCTTTATTACGGCCTTGTTGTTTTTGGTGGGTAAGTATTTGATTGCCTTTTACATTGCGCAGTCCAACCCTGGTTCAGCTTTCGGAGCGGCAGGCTCGGCTATTGTGTTGCTGCTGTGGGTGAACTATTCGTCGCTCATCATTTTCTTTGGTGCAGAATTCACTCAAGAATTTGCCGACGCCTTTGGCCAGAAAGTACAACCGAAAGCGCACGCCGTGCGCATCGAAACGCGTGAAATACCAGAGGGCGAATCGAACGAGGAAATCTCGACGGGTCGGCCCCGTGCCGTAGGTCGTTGGAAAAACTGAAAAGTCAGATATCCGCTGGCTTACCCCAATCAAATCAACTTATTTTCACCTTTCAATCATAAAGAAGGGGGTTTGTTGCTTTCAGTGAATTCCTAGGGGGTGGAACTTGAAAGTCTAATACAGACAACGATTTCTTGCAAAGCACATGGTGCAATAGCGGCGAAATATTAGGTTTAACTAATCTTTTATTTCTCTTCTATTCCCATGAATCGGACCCTACTTTTTGGCTGGTTGGCACTGCTAACCTGCCTGGTTTCGCGCTCAACTCAGGCGCAACCATCCACTGCGCCGGCCACGCGCCCGCTTATAGTGAGTGCCGTGGTCGGGGAACTCATCGACGCCCAAGAGAAAGCCACTTATGGCTTGTTTCCTTACTATGCGGCCGACAACTTTGTCGAGGCGCGTTTCGAGCAAGGTGTGGCGCCCGACAGCAGCGTGCTACTGCGCACCCAATTGCGCGACGGCCGCATTGTGCTGCGTCCCTTCTCTGCCGCGGAGCTAGCCGCCGTGCGGACCACCATCAATACCCGGCAGAAGGAAATAAGTCAATTACCTTCTAACCTGGCGAGCACCTCCACCCTAACCGACTCCATAGGCCGTCGTTTCCGTGTGATCCTGCGCACTGGCACAGCATTCGATGGTGAGCTCACGGCCCGGCGCCCGACTCAGTTGGAATTCCTGACGCTCGACTTAGGGGTGGTGCAAGTAGAGCGGGCCAACATTGCGCGCCTAGAGGAACTAACTTCTAGCGTAGCTCGCCATCCGGCCAACTGGATGGATATTGGCAACGGCAACCGGCTGTTTTTCCAGCCAACAGCCCGCAACCTTCGCCGCGACGAAGGCTCATTGCAGTTTATCAGCATTTTTCTGGTAGGAGCCAATTATGGCATCACCAACAATATTTCCGTAGGAACAATCGTGTCGCTTGTTCCAGGCCTTGCCCTCGATGAGCAGCTTTTTGCGCTTACCCCCAAGTTGTCAGGACGAATTTCCGATAAGTTCTACGCGGGCGGTGGCGTTTTGTATCTGCGTGGAGGTGGCGATAATGCCGGCATTTTTTACGGCAATACCACGTATGGCTCGGCCGACAACAACCTCACGTTCGGTTTGGGCTACGGCTTTCTAAGTGGCGATGTTGAGAACTCGCCGGTTGTTCAGCTGGGTGGGCAGACGCGAATTTCTCGCCGCATTTCGCTGATCAGTGAGAACTACATCCTCACAAGTAGGAACTCTGGGATGGCTGGGCTTTACGGCGCAAAAATCAACTGGACCCGCTCCTCCTTGGGTCTTGGCGCCTTTTACGTGTACGAATACGGGCAGGACGAGTATAGCAATGGCTACTACAACAGTAGGCCCCGCTTGACTAGTTCTTATATCTTTCCCGTATACATCGACTTCACTTTCCGCTTCGGTAAGGGTAGCCGCTAAACTTGTAACAGCATAACGCAAAAAGCCCTTCCAAAAGTTACTGGAAGGGCTTTTTGCGTTGTGCTACTTTTCTTTACGCGGCCTCTGATTTCTCTTTCACAGCTAGCTGACCACAGGCCGCGTCGATGTCTTTGCCACGGCTGCGGCGCAGGTTGGTTTGCACGCCCCGATCGGCTAGGTATTTCAGGAACGCCATCAGCTTCGCTTCGCCGGTGTTGCGGTAGTCGGCGTTTTCGATGGGATTGTACTCGATTAGGTTCACCTTGCAAGGCAACCACTTCGAAATCTGAAGCAGCTCTTCGGCATCCTGCAACGTGTCGTTGAAATTCTCGAACACGATGTACTCGTAGGTTACCTTACGCCCCGTTTTCTGGTGGTAGTATTGCAAAGCTTCTTTCAACGCGGCCAACGAGTTGGCTTCGTTGATGGGCATAATTTCGTTGCGTTTGGCGTCGTTGGGCGCGTGCAGGCTTAAAGCTAAGTTGGCCTTCACGTCGTCGTCGGCTAGCTTCTTGATCATCTTGGCAATGCCAGCAGTACTTACCGTAATGCGGCGCGGGGCCATGTTCAAGCCGTCGGGGGCCGTGATACGCTCGATGCTTTTCACCACGTTGGCGTAGTTGAGCAGCGGCTCGCCCATACCCATGTACACGATATTGGTGAGCGGTGTGTTGTATTCGCTCTCACACTGCTCTTTGATGCGCACTACTTGGTCGTAGATTTCGGCGGCGTCGAGGTTGCGCTTGCGGTCCATGTAGCCGGTGGCGCAGAACTTGCACGTGAGCGAGCAGCCCACCTGCGAGCTGATGCAGGCCGTCATGCGCGTGTCGTGCGGGATGAGCACACCTTCCACAATATTGCCATCGTAGAGCTTGAACGCCGACTTGATGGTGCCGTCGTTGGAAAGCTGCTTGTTTTGCACCGTCACGCCGTTAATCACGAAGTGCTGGGCCAGCAGCTGGCGGGTAGCCAGGGAAATATTGTTCATCTCCTCGAACGAGGCGGCCGTGTTTTTCCACAGCCACTCGCTCACCTGCTTGGCACGAAACGGCTTTTCGCCGTGCTCTACCATAAAAGTTTTGAGCTCGTCGGGGCTGATTTTGCGAATGTCGCGTTTGGAAACTACAGGCAGGTCAATCATCATAGCGGCAAAGATACAACGCGTGAGGCAGTTGGGTTCCGGAAAACCCACTTCTCTTAGCGTGTTCCTTCGCCTAGTTTTACAGTGAGAGTTACGGCCACCCGGCGGCGGTTTTGCGCGCCCGGCGTGAAGCGGGGCAGTTTGCTAGCCGCCGCAACCAAGGCCGCTTCGCACGCCGCAGACAACTTCGGCAAGTTTGGTTGGGTAGCTTGGTTATTGAGGCTTTTCACATGGTAGATAGTGCCGCTGGGGCCAACAATGAAGCTTACCAAAACCGGGGCAGGAGGAGAACAGCCAGTTGCCGCACTTGCGCTTCGAAATTCGCGCATGAAATCAGCCACAAAGGCTTCTGTGCCACCGCCTGGGTACACCGGCATACGCTCCACGAATGTGTAGACCTTAGAGGAATCGAGGGCAACGGAAGGCTTTACTCGGGCGCCCGTCGGGGGAATTCGACCTTGCGCAACTGCTTGCCCTACTGTCAAGAAAAGTAGGCCGGCCAGCAAGAACAGAGGACCGAGAGGCCGGAAGGATAAAGGCATACAAACAGGGAAAACGGTACCAGGGAAAGATAACGGTCTGCCAGGAATAACAGCTCAACTACCCAACCGCGCCGTCACTTCCTCAGATAAACGCAGCAGCTTCCGCGTGTTGTAGTCGAAGCGGAGCATGCCGGTTTTGGCTCGGGCCACTTCGCCGCCATCTTGGTTTTTAACGCTGTACACTACATCAAAGCCATACGAGTGTAAGTCATCGGTGGCCATTTGAATATGCAGCACGTCGCCGTAAAACGCTTCGCCCTTGTACTCGATGGCCACATCGGCCATGATGTAGCCGTGCCCGGTGGTACGGTCCACTTCCGATTGGCCCACGTGTTGCAGAAACTGTACCCGGGCTTCGTGCAACACCCCGAGTAGGGAGTCGTTGCCGAGGTGAGCGCCGTAGTTGAGGTCGGTGATGCGGACGGGAATGGCAACCGAGACCAGGAAACTTTCGGGTAGATTTACTTTAACGCGGGGCATGAGGGAAGCTTAAATGAAAACCGGTGGTGCTATGCTGCTGTCAGCCAGCGTACGGACCAGCCAGCAAACAGGCTACCCCGAGTTCAGCCAAGTTTTATTTTCACCGCTTTTTTACTTTCTCATTCTGTTTTCGTGTTCATGACCCCTCCGAAAGTAGAAGTCCGCGTCACGGCTGATGGCTCCAGTACGCTGTACGTGCCCGAGCTGGACGAGCACTACCACAGCACCCATGGAGCAGTGCAGGAAGCGCAACATGTGTATTTAGCGGCCGGCTTGGAGCACGTGCTAGCAAGTGCCCCCGGCATGGTGCGCGTACTGGAAATCGGGTTTGGTACGGGACTGAACGCGCTACTCACCTTGCAGCGCAGCTTGGCCAGTCCCCAAGCTATTCGCTACGATACTATTGAGAAGTACCCGCTGCCGCCCACCGTCATCGAGGCACTTGGCGTGGAGCGGTATGTGCTGAACCCGGAGTTGCTCGACTACCATCAGCAACTGCACAGTGCCGCTTGGGATACTTTAGTGACGCTCACGCCGCGGTTTATGCTCCATAAAATTACCGGTGCCCTGCAAGACACTCCGCTTCCTAACGACACTTACCATGTAATTTATTTCGACGCCTTCGCGCCGGAAAAGCAGCCGGATATGTGGACCGACGAAGTATTCGCGCAACTCTGCGCGGCTACGACACCGGGCGGCGTGCTAGTGAGCTACTGCGCCAAAGGCAGCTTCCGCCGTAGCCTGCGGGCCGCGGGCTGGTTGGTGGAAAAGATTCCGGGTCCACCCGGCAAGCGGGAGATGACGCGAGCAAGAAATGGGAGCTGAGACAGGCCATTTTTAATAATTCGATAACTAATTTGTTAATTTCATACTTTACAGACAAAATCAATACTACTCAAATCATTTATCTATAAATGACGCTCAAAGAATTTGACTTAGGAGAAGAGAACCATTTTGTTGCAATGGAATATTATAATCTAATTCTAAACAGAACTTATTTAATACTACTTACCAAACAATATCTAATTGGCATAAAAGCAAATGGAATGATTAGCATAGAAGGCGGTGGAGACATTTTCACAAAACAAATTACAAGAACGTCAGCAGTAAGAGGTGACTTAAATAATCCTTACTCTTACTTAAAAGAAAACTATATTAGAAATATCGAAAACGATAATTTACTTGACAAAACAGTTTTATTAGTGAATAAGTCAAATTTTATGATCGACAGATCTGATATAAAGACAGTATATTATAATCCAAGGAAGAAATGGGGAATGGGCTATTATCCACATGATGGAAAAGTTTACGTTAAAACGAACGACAATAAGGAAAGGGAATTTATTATATTAGGGAATCAATCAGGCAAAAAAATAGCATCGCTAATTATGCAGTAATAAATCCTTACTATTAATTTAATATCTAATATCCGAGTATTCATGTATTATGTATTGCATCAAAAAGAATTGAATTATAACCCGTCATTAAGTCCCAAACTATTGAGTACCCTCTTCTTCTCCATCCTGCCTATCCTGCGTAAGTTGCAGTATCTATGAGTCGCAAATTATTAGAAACGGACGGGACGGATTGGGTGCGAAAAGGCATTATTAGCCCGGAGCAGCACACGCAATTGCTGGCCCTCTACCCGGCCGAACAGCGCGCTATTGGCCTGCTGCCGCTACTGGGCAGCCTGCTTATTGGCTTGAGCGCACTGAGCGTAGTAGCGGCCAATTGGCAGGAGATGCCGGAGCTAATGCGCCTTGGGCTGCTCCTGGGCTCTCTGACGGGGGCTTACGCTGCCGCCGAGTACTTTCTGCGCCGGCAGTACGAAGCTTTAGGTATGGGGCTAGTAGGATTAGGCCTGATTCTGTTTGGGGCCAGCATCGTACTCACCAGCCAGATGTACCAGCTTATCGGCTACGACCTGACCGGGCTGCTGGCCTGGGCCGTAGCAGGCATCTTGCTGACGTGGCTGTACCGCAGCCAGTTTGTGTTTCTGCTCACCGTAGTTATTGGGGGCATAGTGCAAGGGTACAACACGGGGCAGTTGGGCGTGTTCAGCTATTTCACGGCGGTGCTCACGGCGGGCGGACTCGGCTACTACTGGTGGCGTCGCCCCGATTCGTTGCTGGGCGGCGTGCTGGCTACGGGCTTACTCTGGCAAACTGCGTTGTTGGTGAATCACTTGCACGTTAAAATCACCTGGTTCTTTGTGCCGGCCATGCTGATCTACGCAGCGGGCGACTGGCAAACCGACCGACCGGCTGGCCGCGCCTTGCAAGGACCGCCGCTGGTGGCCGCGTTTTTGTTTACGCTCGGGCTGGCTTTGTTTGGTGAGACGGACACCTACGCGGGGGAGCTACGCCCACCGCTGCTGGCGTATCTGGCAGCGCTCGGGGCAGTGCTGGCGTTGTCGCTCTGGGGCAAGCGCGCTCGGGGCCGGTTGAACAGTGCCACTGATTGGCTTCTGCTGGTGCCGGGCTTCTACCTGCCGGGCGGGCTGCCGCTGGCCGTGGCTACGTTGGTAGTGCTGTACGCCTATTCGGGGTCGGTGCTGGCCCGCGCCCACTACGAGCAGAACCCAGACCGGGTCACGCTGGGCACGGCCCTCTTCATTCTGACGACGGCCGTTGCCTACTTCAAGCTCACCTGGGGCTTCATGGACAAGTCGCTGTTTTTCTTGCTGGGTGGGCTGCTGCTGTTGGGCTTATGGTGGTTTTTGCGCCGCCGCGCCACCCAAACATTTTCAGCTAAAGCTCCCGATTAACTTATGCTGACTTCCCCTGAATCCACTCCTTCGGTTGCCGCTACGCCGGCTGCTACTGCCCTGCCCACGCCGGCTCCATTGCCACAAATGCAGGAGTCGCGCCGGCGGCAGGGCGTGCGGTGGCTGGTGGTAGCGCAGGTGCTGTTTGTGCTGGCGGTAGCAGCGGCTGGTTATGCCACGGCGGCGTTTGGGCGCACTATCACGCTGCGCACCACCCCCG
>NZ_CAXTBM010000020.1:0-94862 GCF_964242765.1 uncultured Hymenobacter sp. | reverse complement strand
GTATAGAGGCGGTCTTGGGTGGGGTTGAAAGGGCTGTTGCCGATGCTGATGTTGCTGGCTTTGCCATCAGGACCGACGGCGTAAGTAGCCCCGGAAAAGGCCATTTTCACGCGGGCCCCGTAGTCGAAGAGCTGCTGCACCACAGCGGCGGGAGCGTCGAGCACCACTAGTTCGTTTTCAAAGGGCATCAGCTCAAACACCGACCCAAGGGTAACTTGCCCGGCCGGCAGCGGGGCACGTAGGCCGCCGTTGGTCATCACTCCCAAGTCGATAGGTTTGCCGAGTTCCCGGCTCGCACGGCTGCGTTGCAAATCAGCCACGAAATTAGCTAGGGGCGACTCGCCGGGGCTCTTCACTAAAGCACTCGGAGCCGTCCCGATAACTGCCGTCATTTGCTCGGTCACGCGCTGGCGGTAGGGCGCAATGGTTGCTGTGGCCGTGGGGTCATCGGCGAGGGTTTTACCAACGGGCTGAGCCGTAACGGGTTGCAACGTTGGCTTGGCCACATAAGCAGTCCGCTGGCAGCCCGCCGCAAAGGCAAAAGCAGCCAACAAGCTTAACGTGGCAAAACGGGAATGAAACAGGTGCATCACTGTATTATAAGAAAGAACGGACCGCAAAGGTAACTTATCCGGAGCGTTAGTTAGCGCGCATTCCCCTTTGCATGCCCAGCTCAACTTGCCCTATTACTAGGAAAACCAATCTTGGCTTCTCGTACGCCTAAATGTTGTTGCCCAGCCCAACGGGCGGTATCTACCGAACGAACGGTATCTTTAGCCCGTTCCTTCGGGCCGTTTCCATCTCCCACCTGAGTTTCGTTATGCCTGACACGCCGCGCCCCGCGTCTGTTTCTTTTTCTGAATTCGAACCTGTGAGCACGGCCGCCTGGCAGGCCCGCATCGCGCGCGACCTGAAGGGCGCGGACCCGGCTACGCTGCGCTGGCAGACACCCGACGGCTTTACACTAGAGCCTTTCTACCACCGCGAAGCATTGGAAGCACTGCCCCAACCGCCCACGCCGCAATTGCGGTCTGGCGGGGCCGGTACTACGTGGCGCAACGTGCCCACTTACGCGGTGCCGGCCGGTGAGCGGGGCCACGCCACCATTCAGCGGGCAGCCGCCGCGCTGACCAGAGGCGCCGACGGGGCTCATTTTGTGGTGAATGACGCCCCGGCTTTCGATGTGGAATTTCTGCATGCCCATCTGCCTTTAGACACCACCTATGTCGGGTACTCGCTCACTGCGGCACCAGCGGCTTTTGTGCGGCAATTGCTGGCAACGGGCACCACGGCGCTCCGCGGATTCTTGCAGTTTGACCCCATCACCAACCACTTACCCAACCTAAAGAGCCAGCTACACGAACTGCGGGAAGTGCTGACGCTAACGCAGCCCATGCCTGATTTTCGGGCCCTGACTTTGGATATAGCGTTTTTCGGAAATCGGGGTGCCACGGTTACGCAGCAAGTGGCCTTCGCGCTGACCACTGCGGCCGCTTATCTGAGCGAGTTGCCTAATGAGCGGCTAACTGCTGCCGACGTAGCGGCGGCCATGCAGGTGCACGTTGCTGTTAACCCGAATTACTTCTTTGAACTTGCCAAGTTGCGTGCCTTGCGCCGGCTTTGGGTTACGCTGCTGCACGCATATAGCCTGCCGTCCGGAGCAGCACGGGTGCCACTATTCGCCGAGACTTCGTCGTGGAGCCAGACTACGCTGGATGCCCACACCAATCTGCTGCGCGTAACTACCGAGGCCATGAGTGCCATACTCGGCGGCGCCGACGCCCTCAGCGTCCGCCCCTTCGACTGCATATTCCACGACCCCAGCGAATTCTCGGACCGGTTGGCCCGCAACCTGTCGGTGCTGCTGCGCGAGGAAGTAGGCTTGGGACAGGTGCAGGACCCTGCGGCAGGTTCTTACTACCTGGAAACTCTCACCGATACGCTGGCGCGCGACGCCTGGACCTTGTTTCAGAAGATTCAAGCCAAGGGAGGCGTGCCAGAAGCTATGGGTTTGTTGATGCAGGAGTTGCACGCGGCGGCGCAAGCGCAGTTCCGGCGGATTGCTACCGGCGAGCAAGTGGTAGTGGGGACCAACCGGTTTCAGAATACGCGCGAGCATTTCGACTTCAACCCCAAACGCCTGTTGCGCAGCCGCGAATTCGACTCGACCCGCGCCACGTATCCATCGGAAGTGCTGCGGCTGGCCACAAGTTTGCATTTCGAGCGGCGAGAGAAAAAGCGGAAGCGGGCGGCGGTGGTGCTGCTTGGCTCGCATACCAACCAGCTCATCCAAGAGTCGTTTCTGCGGCTGCTGCCGGAGCAGGAGCAACAGTCGCTACACGAGTCGCACCCAATAGGCACGCTGTCAGTTCTGTTTTCTTCTACCGAGGAAGCTATTCTGATGTATGCCACGCCAGAGCAGTTCGGCCGCTTTGCGCGCTACATCTACCGGGTTGCGGAAGATGACCCGAGCTTCGTGCCCCCCGTCCTGATTACGGCCGACCTCGCCACTATGCAGGAGGCCGTGCGGGTGTTTGGCTTTCAGGAATTCATTGTGCAAGGCCACAGCACCGAGGACGTATTAGCCCGTTTACAAGGGAAATAAGTGTGTAGGTGGATTTGAAATAGCATCGCCTACCGAAAGAAAAGGTATGCTGCTATTCTCGAACTCGTTGTTATACCTGCCCGACCTGCTACGCTTGCCGAAGCAGGTCGGGCAGGCAGCAGCATTCCATCGGTGAAATCAAGTGAATCAGCGTCAATCCGTGATTTATGAAACCCGACTTTTCTAGCATTCCCTATAATGCCGCGCAACTGCCCGCCGTACCGGCGGCTGAAACTGCCACCACCATTACGCCCGAAGGCATAGCGCTGAAAGGCTACTACACGGCCGAGGATGTAGCGGGCTTCGAGCACCTCGGGTTTGGCGCGGGGCAGGCGCCGTATCTGCGCGGCCCCTACCCTACCATGTACGTGCAGAACCCCTGGACCGTGCGGCAGTACGCGGGGTTTAGCACGGCCGAGGAAAGCAACGCCTTTTACCGCCGCAACCTAGCGGGCGGGCAGAAAGGCCTTTCGGTGGCGTTCGACCTGGCTACGCACCGCGGCTACGACTCCGACCATCCGCGGGTGGTAGGCGACGTGGGCAAGGCCGGCGTCGCCATCGATTCGGTGGAAGACATGAAAATTCTCTTCGACCAGATTCCGCTGGACCAGATGTCGGTGAGCATGACCATGAACGGGGCGGTGCTCCCGATTATGGCCTTTTACATAGTGGCGGCCGAGGAACAAGGCGTGACACCGGATAAGCTGGCGGGCACCATTCAGAACGATATTCTGAAGGAGTTCATGGTGCGCAACACCTACATCTACCCGCCGCAGCCGAGCATGCGCATCATTGCCGACATCTTCGCCTACACGGCGCAGCACATGCCCAAGTTCAACTCCATCAGCATCAGCGGCTACCACATGCAGGAAGCCGGCGCCACCGCCGACCTGGAACTGGCCTACACCCTGGCCGATGGCCTGGAGTACGTGCGGGCGGGTTTGGCGGCGGGTATGACCATCGACCAGTTTGCGCCGCGGCTGTCGTTTTTCTGGGCTATTGGCATGAACCACTTCATGGAAATTGCCAAGCTCCGGGCCGGTCGGTTGCTGTGGGCCAAGCTGCTGAAGCACTTCGAGCCGCAGAACCCCAAGAGCTTGGCGCTGCGCACGCACTGCCAGACCTCGGGCTACTCGCTCACCGAGCAGGACCCGTTCAACAATGTGGCCCGCACCGCTATTGAGGCCCTGGCCGCCGCGCTGGGTGGCACCCAAAGCCTGCACACCAACGCCCTTGACGAGGCCATTGCCCTGCCCACCGACTTCTCGGCCCGCATTGCTCGCAACACCCAGCTCTACCTCCAGCACGAAACCGACATTACCCGCGTGGTGGACCCTTGGGGCGGCTCCTACTACGTGGAAACCCTCACTCACGAGCTAGCTAACAAAGCCTGGGCGCTGATTCAGGAGGTGGAAGAGCTGGGTGGCATGGCCAAGGCCATTGAAACCGGCCTGCCCAAGCTGCGCATCGAGGAAGCCTCGGCCCGCAAGCAGGCCCGCATCGACTCGGGCAAGGAGGTGATTGTGGGCGTGAACCGCTACCGCCTCACCCCGGAGCAACAGGCCCAGGAAACGCAAATCGAAATCCTCGACATCGACAACGCCGCCGTGCGGGAGTCGCAGATTGCGCGCCTCAATACCATGAGAGCCGAGCGCGACAACGCCGCCGTGCAGCAGGCCCTAACCGCCCTGACGGAAGCCGCCCGCTCCGGCAACGACAACTTACTGGCCCTGGCCGTGCAGGCCGGCCGCTTGCGCGCGACCCTCGGCGAAATTTCGGATGCGCTGGAAGTGGTGTATGGCCGCTACCAAGCCACCATCCGTACGGTATCGGGCGTTTACTCGCAGGAAATGGACTACGACGCAGAATTTGCCAAAGCCCGCCAGGCGGCCGACGACTTTGCCGCCAAAGAAGGCCGCCGCCCCCGCATGATGGTGGCCAAAATGGGCCAGGACGGCCACGACCGGGGCTCGAAAATCATTGCCACTTCCTTTGCCGACGTGGGCTTCGACGTGGACATTGCCCCCCTCTTCCAAACCCCCGACGAGGTAGCACGCCAAGCGGCAGAGAACGACGTGCACGTAGTGGGCGTGAGCAGCCTCGCCGCTGGCCACAAAACCCTGATTCCGCAGCTCATCCAGGAGCTACAGCAGCTCGGCCGCGAAGACATCCTCGTCATTGCCGGCGGCGTCATCCCCGCCCAAGATTATGATTTTCTCTACAACGCTGGTGTAGCCGGCGTGTATGGTCCGGGAACGGTCATTGCTGTAGCAGCGCAGGAGATATTGGAGAAACTGAGGGATATGTCTAATTGAATTGCAATTCTATTAGACTGTCACTGCACTAGCAATTGAGTACTGCCAGTTTCGCCATTATCTAGTATAACGCGCAACCTGTATATGCCGGGAGTTAAACCAGCCAATGATATTAAGTAAGTACCGGTTGCTTTATGCATCACTTGGTCGCTCACTGTTCGGCCGAGGGCATCGTTAATTAGTAAGTGGCAATTGTTAGCTAACTCCAACGTCACCTGGTCAGTAGCTGGATTTGGGTATATTTTCAATTGCATATTACCTACAGCAGCAAGGTGTGTATTAGCTATGATACCGCCTGCGGCAAGTTTAGATACAAACGTAGTAGGACCGTTTGTGGGAGGTAGTGTGCCAAAGGTGACGGAACCTAGGATATAGCCTGCCAGATAGATATTACCCGCATTATCACCTTCTATATCGGTGGCCCTAATTAGATCACTGCTGCTTGTACCACTCACCAAGGTAGCCCACAAAGCTGTGCCCTGACTATCATATCGCACAATAAATATGCTTTCCCATAAATATGCTTTCCCATTGCGAACTGAGCGTAATACCCCCAAATACAATCGCACCTATGAAATTTCCTGTCACATAGTAACCTCCGCGCCCATCATAAGTAACTGCGGAGGCAGTTGTAGTAGCCCCAGACTGTATCTGCCGATCCCATAATTGAATACCCTGACTACTGTAACGAGCCACATAAGCCTGGCTATTAAAATTATTACCTGGTATGATGTAACAGTATCCAACTATCATTGGATTACCACCCGCATCCACGTCCACAGAGGACCCGCTACCGCCATAGGAACCACCAGCACGCGCCGCCCATGTGCAGCTTCCTGAAGCGTCTAGTTTACACAAAAAAATATCCTGGGCGCCAATGCCACTCAAATTAGTATTACCAAACTTAGCAGAACCAATAAAAGAGCCGACCAAATAACTATTGCTACTTTGGTCTAAGGCCATATCCTGTACATGACCGTTGCTGCTTACTTGCTGAGCTAAAACCACGGTACCAACCGGCGAAAACTTGTACATAAATATTCCTCCGCCCGTGACTAACGACCCACCGAAATCAACAGAGTTACCAAAGTTGCCCACGATAATTGCGTTACCACTGGTATCTGTAGCTATACTTTCAACATAAACGAAGCCACCCGATGCTTCACCTTGCTTTACCCATTGCTGCACTCCTTGGTCATCATATTTCACCAAATATCCGTCGCGGCCACCATTGCGAGCAATCAAGGTGGTAGTTTCTAGGGTAAGAGAACTATTGAAGTACCCTGCCAAGTAAACGTTGCCTGTCGCATCTACCGCTACTTGGCTTGACGAACTATTATATTTTTTCACCCAAGCCACTGTGCCGTTGGGTAAGTATTTGGCTAAATAAAAATTCCCATTGCCAGTAAGAGTAAAAGCTCCCATAACAAGTGTACCGCTAAACATACTTGTTACATACCGGCTACCATCTGGAGCTACAGCAATTTTACGAGGGTTGAACGTGGTAATAGTTTCAGTGCTATGCTGCACACTAGTCCATGTTGGAGCATTTTGAGCTCGGACACTTAAAGCGCTGAAAATAAGCACTATGAACAAATAAAACTGTGATGACATAATTTTAAACCAGATACCAATTTTCATGTATAGATTATTCGAGAGAAGAAAGCAAGTTAGAGTATGCTGTTTAGTGTTTGGATTTTATCCACCAAAGTAACACATCATTATAATATTACAATTTTCATTCACTTGTTAGCTGATTCCATTTTAACTGTCTAGCGTTAACTACAGGGCATTTTAGATTGCTTTGGTTGGGCTGATTTATGCATATTCATGTATAAGTGCTAACAGAAACGCTATGCATAAATCATCCGCGCAATCACCTCTGATGACAAAGAAGACGCGAACATTAACTGGTTTGCCACGGACAGCAACGGCCATATCCTGCACGTAGCGTCCGGCGGCGGGATATTGCCGGAGTCGGTGGCGGCTTCGTATGACGTACCGTAGTAAAGTTGACTTACCTATGTGCTTCTACTACCCTATAAAAGCAAAAGGGCCCGTTAGTAACGGGCCCTTTTGCTTTTATGGCAGAAGGCTTAGTTCAGCCGCCACTTATAAAATGCAGTTGGTAGCTATGCTTCTAAATCGTTATCCATTCGCCATCGGCTGGCACGTGTACTTGATTCATTAAACCGTTTTGCTTTACTAGCTTTTGGATGGTAGCCCGGCCTTCGGTACAGTGGTTGACGGTTTCGGTATGGATGGCATACACCGTGGCTTGCGGCGCATATTGCGCTACTTTCACTACCTCGGCGGCCGTCATCGTGATGGGGTCGCCTACTAAGAACTGAGCCGCACCAGCATTCAGCACGATGGCATTAGGCTGGTAGTGGTCGAGGGCGGCACTTACTTCTTCGCACCAGATGGTGTCGCCGGCAATGTAGAGGCGCGCTTGCTCGGCCTCCACCACGAAGCCTGAAACAGTGCCCATCTGCTGCCCGATTTCGCCGGTACCGTGCTGGCCGCCGGTGCGGTATAGCCGGATGCCTTCCCAGTCGAGTTGGTTTTCAATCGGCTGCACGTTCGTGAAGCCTTGGGCTCGTAGCGTTTCTGTATCGGCTGGCTGCGACAGGATGGGCAAGTGTTTATCGAGGAGTTCTTGCGTGGTGGCATCCCAGTGGTCGGGGTGCGTATGGGTGATCAGCACGGCATCGAGCGAGGCCAGCAACTGGGGTAACTCGTCGGAGGCGAAAGGCAGGTCTACCAGCGGGATACGCTGGTCGTTGCCGGCAGACATAGGCACTGGGTCGTACTGGAAGCGGGGCGCCAGCATAGGATCTACCAGGATGGTTTTGCCGGCCACCTTCAGCAGCAGCGTGGCATGACGAATTAATTGAACTTGCATTGAAAAAGCGGGTTAAGCATTACCTTGATTAGATGCCGCCATTGTTCTCGACAGCTAGCATCCTCTAGGTCAAAAGTACCCCTACCCTACTGCGGGCTCAAGAAGGTTACCTGCTGGTTACCTGTTCACCTTTTCGTTTTGCCCATGCGTCATACCTACCACGACATCGAATGCTGCGCCGCCAAAGTGGCTCTCGACCAGATTTCGGGCAAATGGAAGCCGATTATCCTGTTTCACTTGTCGTCGGGCCCGCTGCGGTTCACCGAGTTGTGGCGCGAAATTCCGCGCGTGTCGAAGAAGGTGATGCTGGAACAATTGCGTCAGTTGGAAGCAGCCACGCTGGTTGAGCGCACCGTACACAACGGCTTTCCGCCCGAAGTCACCTACCACCTTTCCAGCAAAGGCCAGGAGCTAGCCCCCATTCTACAGCAATTAGAGCAATGGGCGCTAACGCACATAGAAGGCGTAGTACAGATTTCCTGATGGTGCTCCTAGCGGCGGATGAAGTGCTGCCCAGCAAGAACAGCCCGGAGACAATACCCGTAATTGGCTAGCCTTGCAAGGGTATCAATCAACTCAGATTTTCATGCGCATCGACGAAATAGACCAAGAAGACGCCGACATTGACTGGTTTGCCACCGATGGCAACGGCCATATCCTGCACGTAGCATCCGGTGGTGGGATATTGCCCGAATCGGTGGCGGCTTCGCAGGAGGTGCTGCTGGAACTGCACCAGTATTTCCTGACGCTCCCAGAACTTGAGGTAGCGGAAATAGCAAATGGGGAGGACGAGGCAAGCAGCTACCAGGGCTTTGCTCGCTACGCCCGGCGCGGGCTGTTTTCGTTCGAGAAAACCCGCCTGCACGAGCGGGCCGACACGCGCTACCACTTGGTGGCCCGGCCGCTTCGCCCACTGCTGGTGGCGGAATTGCCGCAGAACATAGCGCAGCTACTGAGCAGGACCTTGCTCCCAGGCATCGTAGCGGAACAGACTGCCCTTGATAGTGCCACCATCTTGTAAACTTGAAGCCGGTCTGCCCCACAACGGGCCGGTTCTGCTTTTGCTGGTTGCTGCATTGGGGCCAACCCTGCGGCCCTAGTTACCGGCTGGCCAGCTGCTTTCCACCACTTCCGCTTGAATTGGCCGGAAAGAAACCTGCTCCTGCACATCGACCAACTCGGTGGCGCCGGCTTTGCCCCGTAGCTGGTGGCTGCCGAGTAGTGTGAAATGGTATTCCGGATGCGCTCCTATCTGCTGATGTAGGCTGGCCGAAATCAGGAACTTGCTACCCAGCGCATTGCACTGTGCCTGAATGCGAGCTGTGGTGTTGAGCACGTCGCCGTGGTAGACCAACTCGCGGTGCGCCGTGCCAACTAGCACCGTAGTGACGCGCCCGCCGTGGGCGCCGGCCTTAAACTCGGGCACCACTCCGTATTTGCGCAAGTAGTGGCCGCGGCGCTCTTCAATGCGGTGCTGCATCTTGAACAAGCAGTGCAGGCAGTTGGCATGTGCCAGACCCAGCTTAGACGGCCAGGTCACCACTACTTCGTCGCCGACGTATTGGTACACCTCGCCCCGGGTAGCCTCAATAGCCACGCTGACGTCGGAAAAGAAGTCGCGCACTAAGCGGCTATACTGGTCATTGCCGAGGGTTTCCGCCAGGCGGGTCGAGCCCTTCAAGTCTACGAACAGGAATATACGGTCTTCGGTTACAGGCTGCTGATAGTGGCCCGCCAGCAGCTGCACCAAGCGCCGCCGGTCCATGCGCAATAGCAGTTGGCGCAACAGCGTCGTCACGAAACCCGCAAACAGGTAAATCATGAACACTCGCAGCATGTTCTGCACTGGGCCGGGGGTCTTGCCCGTGGGCGGTATCCAAAGCTGGGGCAAATCGAGCAGGTGGGCCACCCACATAATAGCACCGTAGAACACGCTCAGTAATAGCAAATGGGCCAAGCCTTGCAGCAGCGTAGCCAGGTGTAGCTTCAGGCGCTGCACTAGGGCCGGAAATACTACCGCTTCCAACACGCCCAGAATCAGCCCGATTGGGAAGCCCACTAGCGCCAGGAGCAACAGTGCCTGCCGGGGCACCCACAGCAGCAGGGCCATGGCTTCGAGTACCCCAACAAACACCACCCCAATACTACCAACCGTTTGGAAGACATGGCGTCGCGTGGCCCAAAAACGGGCTCTACGTGCGGCAGAAACACTGGTAGTAGACATAGCAAAGCTAGATTAATCTACAGCGGGGCATCCAACACCGCTACTTATTAAGACGAAATTATACCTCGAATACTTGGTATATCAATAAATGTGGATGTAAAAGCAAACAACCCGCCCCATCCGAACACGGACGAGGCGGGTTGTTTGTTTACAAGCTTAAGAGCTTAGCTGCGGCGGCCAGAGTCCCGGCGGTCGTTGCTGCGCTCATTGTCGCGCCGGTCGCCCTGGCGGTCGGCCATCTGGCGCTGGCGCTCCTGGCGCTTGGCCTCGAACTGGGCGTACTGCTTTTTCGACAGCACATTCTTGAGCTTTTTGTTGGTGCTTTCGTGGATGCGCTTGGCCTCGGCCATACCTTGGCTGCGGTCGTTGCCGGAGCGGCTGCGCAGGGCTTGCATCTGCTGCTGTTGCTCCTGGAATATCTTCTCGACTTTGGATTTCTGCTTGCTGCTCAAACCGAGTTCTTGGGTTATCTCGTCGATGTGGCGCTGCTGGTTTTGGGCGCTTCGCTGGCCTTTGAGGCGGTCTTTATCAGGATCCTGGCGCTGCTCCTGGCCGATTGTGGCCGTGGAAGCGGCAAAGGAGCCGTTAGCGAACGAGGCACCAAGACTGAGAATAAGGGCGAAACTAAAAAGTTGCTTTTTCATGGTAGAAGGGAATTGAAGTCTGTTTTGAAGGAGTGCAGAACGTTGTGTTCTGTCTGCCTTTATTCAAACCCAATGCCCTTTTGCAGCAGCGCCGGTGATCTTCCACCAATCACCCGAAAGAATCGACCAACTGCCAGCTTGGTTCGACCTTTCGCTTTGAGCGTATCCAGGATCTGCCTTCCCGAGGCAGCAACCGGAGGACCTTCTCACGTCAGCACAAGACGTTGTTGCACCTCTCGTTCAGTAGGCAGCAGGTTCTTCGCCAGGGCACGCTAGATTCAAAGCAATAAAGCATGGCTTTTAACGGTGTCCTAAGAGACAGCCACGGATAGCCAGGCCAGGCAAATGAAACCGAGGCTTCAAACAAACGCCCGCGCCGCTCATAGGAACGGCGCGGGCGTTGCGGTTTCTTAAGTGTTGAAGCTTAAAGAATTACTGGGGCAGTGGACGCTGGCAGCGGAATTACCTCCTGGTGAGTGGCCACAGGATGGTGGTCTTCGAGGTGAGGCGGGGTTGTTCCGTTGCTGTGGGTGGTAGCGGCCGTTTCCTGGGCTTTGTTGGTGCGGCGCTTGCCGAGCAGCCACCAAGTGGTAGCGGCCGTAGCGGCAGCCATCAAGGTACTTTTCAACACGGGGTGGCGGTTGGCGCGGGTGTAGAGGCTGGTTTTCATAACGTAGCCGGGGTGGTCGCCGTGGGCGTGCCCGTCTTCGCCGGCATAGTGCAAGGCGCCCTGGGGGTTGCGGGGCTGCTCGTCGCGCTTTTGCTCTTTCACCATCATGCCCTCGTTGAGCTTGTCCATTACGCGGGGGATGTGCTTGTTGAAGGTGCTCATCACTTTTCCACCCCCACCGATGTAGATGTCGCGCTCGGGGTGCACGGCGGCATACAAAATGGCGTTGGCCACTTCCTCGGGCTCGTAGACGGGCGGCGGCAGCTTCGGCTCTTTGTCCATGTAGTTGCGGGCGTGCTGCGGGAAAGGCGTGTTGATGGCGGCCGGCTTAATGAGCGTCACTGAGATGGGGGCGCCTTCTTCCTCCAACTCCATGCGCAACGCATCGGTGAAGCCTTTGATGGCGTGCTTGCTGGCGCAGTACATGCCTTGCAGCGGAAACGCCATGTCGGAGGCGACGCTGCCCACGTTGATGATGGCGCCCCCGCGTTGTTTGAGGTGGCGGGCGGCCACCAACGAGCCGTAGGTCAGGCCCCAAAAGTTGGTTTCGAAGAGCCGGCGGTTGTCTTCGTCGCTCACCTCTTCCAAGCGGCCCCAGATGGAAACACCCGCGTCGTTGACCCAGGTATCGAAGCCGCCGAAATGCTGTATGGCCGTTTCGGCAATGCGGTCAATGTCTTCGCGGTTCGCTACGTCGGCGGCTACGGCCACTACGTGCGCACCCTGGCCCTGAAGAAGCTGCTCGATGTGGTGCAACTCGGTTTCGTTGCGAGCAGCTAGCACGAGCTGCGCGCCTTTTTTGGCCGCCATCCGGGCCGTAGCCAAGCCGATGCCGCTACTGGCGCCGGTAATAACAATGGTTTGTTGCTTTAGGGGCTTGAGATTAGGAGTCATTCTCTTGTTTGTTTAGCTAGTAAAACCACACTTTCCGTCTGTATCCTCGCTCCCAGCCTACTAGGCTGCTACCAAAGCGAGGTTGTTGCGCTACTGTTGCCGGTAGCCAGCCAAGACCAGTACATACGCAGGGCTAGCAGCGAGGATATAGTCCAGGTAGAGGTAATAGCTGAGCTTCAACGATTTACAATGCGCTGACTTTATCTGCTTTCTGCTTCTGAAGCGTTGCTTTTGCTTTCGTTTGCTGAACTGCCATGTAGCTGTCCTTGAGAGCAGAGCGAGACCCTTCTGCCGCATGAAAAGCCGCAGCAACAATCGTCGTTCCAGCAGGGGAAAGCCCCGAGTAGCACCCGCCAGAGCACCGAGCACATGCTAAGCAGCATCAACACATACCCGCATGTAGGCCAGGATGCCTGAATCTTAATCCGGCAAGAGCGCATTTTACGGCAACCTTTACCTCCCTGATGAACTATGATTGCCTGGCAAAGCCAAAGCAGACCAATCCGTAGCTTCTATCAAAACACTTATCCTATGCCGTTACAGCCGGAATCGTCGCTGCATTTCGTTGGTCCTACCGTTGTACTTTTTGATTTAGACGATACGCTCTTCGATCATGCCAATACCGCGCGAGCGGCTTTGGCTATCACCACGGCGGGGCTGCCGGAGTTTCAGGAAGTGGATTTGGAGGCATTATACCAGCAGTATAGCGCCATACTCGAAGAAATGCACCCGCAAGTGCTGGCCGGGCGGTATTCCTATGAGGAAGCGCGCCGCTTGCGTTTTCAGCGGCTGCTCGCGCCGTACGGGTTAGGCGCCACGAATGCCGAGGCCGAGCAATTTGCGCATCGGCACTACGGCCACTACCAACGTCTGCGCCGGCCTGTACCGGGTGCCTTGCCGCTGTTGGAAGCCCTGAAGCCCCACTACCGGATTGGAATAGTCACCAACAACCGCACCTCCGAGCAAAAAGAAAAGCTGACGCAGCTAGGCATGAGTCACTTAATCGATGCCCTTATCACGTCGGAAGATGTGGGCGTGACGAAACCCAACCCGCGCATTTATCAGGTAGCCCTGGAGCGCCTGCATGGTAGCCCCGCCGAGACGGTCATGGTGGGCGACAACTGGCTGGCCGACGTGGTAGGGGCATTAGAGGCCGGTATTCGCCCCCTGTGGCTGAACCGTTTTGCCAGCACCCGCGCCCTACCCCACGTCGACGAAATCACGAGTCTGGAGCCACTGCCCGACGTTTTATTGAAAATCACCGGGCAAGCATCTCTAGAAATCAACCAAAACGCTTTAGTATCAAGCTAGTAAAATCAGCAAGCTAGTTCCTCTCTCTACGTGATGTTGCGCATCTAAATAAGGTTTAGGGGTGGTTTACCATCGTTGACCCTCAATCGTCTGTCACCCTTGATATAGCGTCCGCTTGCGAAGGACCTTATGGGATTAGAACGAGTCGTTGTGACATTCACCGTCCACGCGTGAGAAGGTTCTTCGCAAGCGGACGCTATATCAAGGGTGAGACTAGCTTGCCAGTTCCAAAGGAATAGCTGTTTTCTTTCTATGCCTTCTGCTTTGCGAAAAGGCAGCCCCACATTTCCTTGTCTTACGTATCCTAAGGTGTCCTTTCCAACTCCCTTTCTCATGAGCAGAGACACTTTTTCCACTGGCCCCTCGGGCGTATACACCCAAATAAAGCAAGACGGGCAAATTGTGACGGTTGTGAAATTGCAAGACGGGCTGCCGAATGCTACGCCGGAGCTGCGGCAGCAACTTATGCAGCAGCTGAACCTAAGTGCCAACGACTTGCTGCTCGTGTTGCGCTCTGATGGCCGCGAGCCAGATCAGGGTACCGCGCAAGACTTGTACGACCAATATCTTTCTACCAATACCGCCGCCGTGGCCGACGTAACCTGGCAGCCTATTCCCTAAAACGCTCTGTAAGGCTTCAGCACAAATGCTTATTTCGTGGGAGTAGATTTCGTAGTTCAATTCTGTATTGCTTGAACTATCACGCAGTTGATCCTAACAAAGAGCGCAAGTACGGCCACTTTATGCGAGTCCGGCTACCGCGCAAAATAAAGCCCGCCGGCCACCACTGATAGGGCCGACGGGCTTTGCTAGGAAAAAAAGTAATGCTGCGAGGTTTGTGTTTTATACTGCTGGCGCCATACGGTTGCCACGCAGCAACCCGTCGATGCTCCAAACCCCGGGGCCGTGCGCCCAGATGTAGAGAAACACGAAGCAGTACACGACGGCCGGCTCGCCTTGGTTGAGAATGGGCAACAAGCCATTAGAGGCGTGGGCCATAAAATAGGCCACGGCCATGGTGCCGCTAGCTATAAACGCCGCGGGGCGCGTCAACAAACCAAGCGCAATCAGCAAGCCACCGGCAAACTCAATAATACCAGCAGCGCCCATTAGAGAGGCTAACTCCACTGGCGGCTTGTCGCCGGGAACACCAAACAGCTTTTGGCTGCCGTGCATGGCAAAAAGTACGCCTACCACAATGCGCAGCAGAGCAAATGCATAGGGGGCGAAGCGGGCGACGGAATTGTTCATGACTACAAGTAGCTAAAGTTTGCTTTACAGATTATAGAGCGTTATTACTCTTGGGGCAGCAGGTTCAAGGCCACTTCGTTGCCTTGCTGAACAGCCAAGTCGCGGGCCGTGAGGCCCCGCACGTCGCGCAGGGTGGTATCGGCGCCGGCCTGAAGCAGAACGGGCACCATGTCGTGGCGGCCAAAGAGAGTGGCAAACATGAGGGCCGTGCCCTCGTTGCCGTTGCGGGCGTTGAGGTCGGCGCCGTGCTCGATGAGTAGCTGCGCAATTTCGGGGTAGCCTTTGAAGCTGACGCCCATCAGGGCGGTGTTGCCGCTGGCATCGTGCACGTTGGGGTTAGCGCCGGCTTCGAGTAGCAAGCGAGTGGCTTCGAGGTGGCCGTCGTAGGCGGCAATGATGAGGGCAGTGAAGCCTTTGCCATCCTGCGTGTTTACGTCGACGCCCTCGGCGAGCAACGCCTTGAGCGTATCTACATTGCCACGGCGGGCGGCGTCAAACAACAGGTCTTCGGGACGGGAGGAAGTGAAATCCATGTACGAGCGGAAAAGGTTTCTATCAGTGATTCGCGGATAATACGGTAACCGTCAGAAATTGATTAGTTCCCTAGCATTGCCCGCGGCTTGTTGGAAAAAGAACAACTCGACCAGACAAATCCGGTGTTTGCGCGTTTAGGCAGTGGTTTATCACTACACTTAGTTTCCACATGGATCTGCAACTCACCCATAAAGTAGCGTTAATTACGGGTTCTACGGCCGGCATCGGGCTGGCTATTGCGCGCCGCTTAGCGGCCGAGGGCGCCGAAATCATTTTGACGGGCCGCACGGAAGCGCGTTTGCAAGAAGCTCAGGCCGCCATTCTGGCCGAAACCCCTAACGCCACGGTGCGCGGCGTCGCCGTCGATTTCAGCCGGGCCGAGCAGGTTGATTACTTGCTACTCCAAGTGCCCGCGGTGGATATTCTAATCAACAACGTGGGCATTTTCGAGCCCAAGCCGTTCGCCGAAATACCGGACGAAGACTGGCTGCGGTTTTTCGAGGTGAACGTGCTGAGCGGCGTGCGGCTTTCGCGCCAGTATTTCCCGCAGATGCTAAAAAAGAACTGGGGCCGCATCTTGTTTATCTCCAGCGAATCGGCCCTCCAGATTCCGGAGGAAATGATTCACTACGGCACCACCAAAACCGCGCAGCTCGCCGTAGCCCGCGGCTTAGCCGAACTCACCAAAGGCACTCAGGTAACCGTTAATGCGGTGCTGCCCGGCCCGACGGCCTCGGAGGGAGTAGAGGATTTCCTGCAAAAGATGTCGGCCGAAGGCAAGAGCCGAGAGGAAGCCGAGCACGAGTTTTTCCAGAATGCTCGCCCCTCTTCCCTGCTCCAGCGTTTCGCCACCACCGACGAAGTAGCCAATATGGTAGCCTACCTGGCCAGCCCCCTGGCTTCCGCCACCAACGGCGCCTCCGTCCGCGTAGATGGCGGCGTGATACGCAGCATCGGGTAGGCACACTTTGCTTACCCCATTCTTATATGGTGCTGTTTAGAGCTTCGCACTAAACTCCTGGTTACCAGCCCTGCTGAGCGCAGTGCAACCAGGCCGATAGTAGGACTGGTAACGGGCAGAAAGAATCTAAAGCAGCTTCATTCAATAAATAAGAATGAGCACCACAGCCACTATCCACAACAGCATACCTACTACGGCGGTATTGACGCGCACTTCGGCGGGGCGCTTGGGCAGAACCCCCACTACAGCCACGCCCAGCAGCACCAGGGGCAGCAAGGCCAGCGGCCCGCTATAGACACCCCCGCCATACGGCTCGAAGGGCGCCGGCCCATCGGGGGAGGTCGGTGAGCTGACTTTGCGGACCACCCGGAGCAGCGGCGTGCGCCAAACCGTCACGAGCTGGCCCTCGCGGGCCCGGTGGGCAATAGCGCTGGGTAGCCGGAACTTGGTGTTTGGCGTGAAGATGTCGTAGGCCATCTGCGGATTGGAGGCCGACACACTAATGGATAGTATGTGGCGGCCGAGCACGGGTTCGTTGGCGTATTCACGCAGGGGCAGCGCCCAATCGAGGGCCAGGAGCAGGCAGAACGCCAGCAGCGCCCAATTCACCCACCGGGCCTTGGGAGCAGCCCGCGCCAATAGCACCTTGGTTGGATCGGGGGGGCGGGGGGGCAGCGCGAAAGACTCGGGCTCCTGCTGCATCAGCCGGTCGTAGGCCCAGCGCCGGCGCGGGTCGGCCAGGATTTGGTAGCCGGCATACGCCGCTTGGAGCCGGTCGTTGAGGGCCGGATCGACGATGGCGCGACGGTAGATGCGGGCGTGCATCTGCCTGTACGCCCGCTCGATTTCAGCTACCGAAGCCGTGTTCGGAACGCCGAGGATATAATAGTAATTCTGCATAAAGTGTAGCTATCCATCCGGAGTCATAAAGTAAGATGAAACCCTCTCAATGGCAACACTTTATTCTGGTATTACGGTTTCTTAAACCTTGTTTGCGAGTCTTCGAGAAGGCCATGCATTGGGCAGGCAACCCCACGGCCCGCCAGCGGCTAGTTGATAGCACAATTGCGTTGAAGCACCCATGCAAAGAGCGAATTGTTGACTTCAACCCGTTATTCTTCGGTTAGATATCTGGTGCATGTGACGAATAATTATCTTCCAGAGAACCAGCCTGGCAAAGTAGGATGTGGCGGCCTACGCTCTGGCATTTTGTCTACGTCGCCCCTACCCTACCGCGCGTACAAGCCGCCGGCGCAGCCAGCGCCAGCGTGCCGCCCGCACGACCAGGTCCACCAGCCAGGGTTTGCCGGCCAGAAAACGCATCAAGCGGTAGCGTTGAGCTAATTCTCGCCCTATGCGTTGCTTTATTTGCTGCGCGTAGCTTGCCAAGAAGTCTGCATCGAAGCGCTGGGCTTGAAAGCAGGCTACCACCTGGGCGGCGGCTAGAATCCCGCTATGTACCGCTTTGTCGATGCCGTGTCCCTGCAACGGGTCGATGAGGGCGGCGGCGTCGCCGCATAGCAACGTGCGGAGGCCGTGCACGGGCCGGTTGCTGCCGCCGAGTGGCAGGCCGAAGCCGGTGATGGACGTAAGGGCCTCGGCTTTGGCGAAGCGCGGAGCCAGATGCGGGTGAGTGGCTAGTAGTTCGCTCAGTTCGTGTCTGAGGTTGAGGCGCCGAGCGGCTACTTCCTCGGAAAGCATCCCGAAGCCTACGTTGTACACCCCGCCGCCCACCGGAAACACCCAGCAGTAGCCAGCTCGGTATTCGCGCAAAAAGTAGAAATCAGAAGTGTCTTCGGGTGCGTCGGCGACTTCCTTGTAATAGGCGCGCACGGCGGCGCAGTGGTAGGCTCGGTCGAGTGCAGTTGGTGGCCCCAGAGAGCGGGCTACCACCGAGTTGGCCCCGTCGCAGCCGATAACGAGGGCGGCACGGAGTGGCCGCTGGGTTGAATCGGTGGGTGTGAGTGTAATGCCGTGTTCATCGGTTTGCAGGCTGCAAATGGCGTAGCCTTCCAGTAGCTCAGTGGCCGTATGTCGGCGCACCAAGGTTAGTAGGGCCTCGTCGAAATGCAGGCGTGGGCTATTGAAAGCGGGATTATGCCAGGCGATGCGCAGTTCCTCGCCACTCGGGGCCAATAGACGGCTATGCGTGGTGGGTGCTCGGTGCAGAGCTAGTAGCGCGTGTAGTTCTGTGGCGTAGCTGGGGTCGAGGCACGCAAGCAACTTGAGGGTCGGGCTCGGTATGGCGTCACCGCAGATTTTGTCGCGCGGAAACCGGGCTTTGTCTACCAGTGCTACGCGCCGGCCACTGTGGCGCAAGGCCAGCGCGCAAGCAGTGCCCGCCGGCCCGGCTCCTACAATAACAACGTCGTATTCGGTGGTAACGGGCACAGATGAAGGTAACGCGCCGCAGCGGCTTGTGACTTGGTTGTGGCTCGCTCTCAGCTAGTGGTGACTTCCCTGTGACAGCGCCTTTCCTTGGTGCTACACCTCAATTGCTTCCTGCAAATACTCGCAGAAAGGCTGCATGGCGCGGAAGGTAGTGGGCACGTACGCATCCAGATCGAGCTTACGAGCCGTAGCGTCGGGGACGGAATGGCTTACAATAAAACTTTTGTGCTTCAGCAACTCGATTTCGGGATGTTCGGTGGAGTAGCCGGCGGGCGCCTTTTTCAACCGGTCGCCTTCCACCCCCGCGAAGTACTGGCGGAAACCAGGAGTTTGCAGCAGCGTGTGAAGCGCCGACGCGTTGTAGTCGATTTCCTGCCGGATACGAGCCAGTTGCTCTTTGTCGGGCTCATAGAGTCCGCCGGCCAGTAGGGTTTGCCCATTAGGGCCTAGCTGCACGTAGTAGCCGGGGTTGTTGCTGGCTTTGCCACCCCCAGAAAAGTAAGCGCTGAAATGGGTTTTGTAGGGCCGCTTGTCGCGGGAGAAACGCACGTCGCGGTAGATCCGGAAGATGCACTTCTTGGGTTCCAAGCCCACCAAAGCCGGGTTGTGCGTGGTCATCTGCTTCAGCCAGCGCCCCACGGCCGCCTCAAATTCCTGCCGCAACTGGTCGTACGTGGCTTTATGAGCCTGAAACCATTCCCGTTCGTTGTGCTGACTAAGTTCGGCAAGGAAATCGAAGAGTTGTGGTGTGTTCATAAGGGTAATTGGCAGACGGGAATAGGGCCGCGAGTATAAAGTAAACCGAGCATACCTGTCGGCTACTGTTGTTTGGCTTGCCGCATTTCCTGCTGCCGCATGGGCATCACATCAATGGTCGAAAACAACGAGGCTGGCGTTACAGGCTCGGTTTCGCGACGTTTGGCGCCCCCGTCCTTCCCGATTAGCACCGCAGTAAAATTAGCAGGTGCAACGCGCAGGGTTTCGGTTAGGTACTTCTTGTCGGCGGACGAGAGTTGGGTGAGTAGGACCTCGTGCACCAGCAGGTCGCGGGCGGCGAGGTCGGCACGGGCGGGTGCCAGCAGTTGGCGTTGGCGCAGCAAGGTGGCATCGGTGGCCGTAGGCGCGCAAAGCAGCAACACCCGTTTCTGCCAACGGCTGGCTTTCAGCAATGCGGTTACGGAGCTTTTAACAGTGGTTGCTTGGGCCCTCACCGTAATAGAAGGCAAAACCAAGCTCCCTAAAACAAGCAGCCAGCGAAAGGAAATAAAGCGCATAACAAAGTAAGGCCAGAGGTGAGTTATGCATTTAACGGGCAACCAGGTTGAAAAGACGGGTTGCATCCTGGTCGGGAGGAAGTAGTGCAGCCATAGGGCAGAGTTGCCGGGGCGCTACTGCCGCACTTATGCCCTAGAACGACAAGCAGTCAAGAACAACCAGCACACCGCCTGAGCTTTCTAATACCTTCCTAGGCCTGTTGTGGTTTTCGCTGCGACGCGAACACACTGCCGACATACTTCCGCGCCGCTACTTAACGCCCTGTGCCTATACTATAGATAGGCACCTCCTGCGTTGTGGGACTTCTTGCATGCAACTGTTTCTCAGGGTCAACACTCCTATCCTTACTTTTTCTTGCCTTATCTACGTTTGATATGTCGGTCGTTTCTATTTTTCCCCGAGTAAGCTGCGCGGTTAGCCTGATTGTATTGGCTGCTTTACCTGTAGTAGCCCAAACCCCAGATTCAACTTCTACTGGTTACTTGACTCGTCCCAATAGGTCCGGTACGCTCATCAAACTCGGAACCGGCCTTACTCGCGGCTTGGAATACTACGGCTATTCTCGTGCGTTCTTCGTCCCGCTAGTAGTTAGTGTCGAGCACCATGTTACCCCTGCTGTTTCGGTGTTCGTCAATGGGCTCAGCAGCTTCAACGTGGGCCGCCGCTACCGTTACTACGATAACTCACGCGCCTCTATTCTCGGCAACTTCGGATTTGATGCTGGCGCGCGCTACTATTACAACCAGGAAAAACGCCGCCGCAAAGGCCGGGCTGCGGGGCCGTTCGTAGGCAACTACCTAGCTCTACAAACTTCCTCTGTTTTCAACTACACTTATTACAATTCCTACTTGCATTCAACCCTAACTGCGGTTTGGGGGATGCAGCGCCGCATTGGCAAGTATGGCTGGTTTGACGCTTACATTGGCGCAGGCGTAGGCCGCCAATCAGCCTACTACAATAGCATCAATCGTGTTGGTTTAGTACCTGAAATCGGTATCAAGTTCGGCTTAGGCAGTTGTCTTACGCGCCAAGTGAACTGAAGCCCTCCAGGCTGGCACTGCCTTGTTGTATAGTGTTATTTTGTTAGGACTTCAACTGTTCTGCTTAACTGGCTTTGGTTGGTAGAGCACCTGCCAGCTCTGGCAGCAACACTGATTCCAGCCACTCGAACACGGCTTGGTAAGCCGCCGCCCGTGCCGGCGGCGCCGACAGAAACAGGTCGTGAATGCCGCCTTCTATAGCCTTCACCGTCACCTTGTTCCCGAGCCGTGGACTAAGCTGGCGGATATGGGCTACATCGAGCACGATATCAGCGCGGTGAAAATCGTCGGACCACTTCCGGCCCGAGGCGGTGCGGCCGGCGTGCAGCACCAGCACCGGCACTGGCAGATTCAGGCCGCGCCGCACCTGCCGGTGCCCGGCCCGGATAGCACGCAACCAGCCGGCATTGATATGAAACACCTGATTGGGCTTCCAGGCGAGGTCGTAGTCCCACTGCCCCCGGTAGGCCCGGTGCAAGCTTTGGCCGTAGGTATCGGAGAGGCTGGCGGGCAGCTTCAAATCGGGCAGTAACGCTCCCAACCGGGTTACCAGCGGAACGCCCAGCTTTCGATACCACGGCTGAAACAAATCGAAAAACGGGCTATTTAGTACCAGTGCCGCTAATTCCGGGGTGAGCCGAGCCTTGGCATAAAGTGAGACAATCAGTCCGCCCGTAGAATGGCCACTAAGCACGAACGTGGTGCTGCCCTCAGCCCGGATGACGGCTAGGGCCGCATCTAAATCGTCGTAATACTCAACTAAGTCGCGGACGTTGTTGGGGCGCTGGTGCCGTAAGAGGGCCCGGCCGTACTTGCGCAAATCGAGGGCGTAGAAGCGGAAGCCGTGCGCGGCGTATTCGGCGGCCATGTCGCGCTGAAAAAAGTAGTCGTTGAAGCCGTGGACGTACAGTACTGCCCGCGTGGCTACCGCCGACTTCCGGTAGCGCACCAGCGTAGCCCGCACCGCGCCCTCGTAGTCGATGGGCTGAGGCAGATGGCGCAACTCGAAATCAGGGCCAAGCGGGTCGGGTAAGTAGGTAGCAGGATCGGGGTCGGGGGAAGAAGCCATGGAAAAGGATACGGAAATAACAGGAAAAGGCTAGGGTACAGCCAAGCAAGATTCCTCGCATAACCTGAGGTCTTCCTCGGCTTGAATCTGCTAGCTTCTCCCCAACTACCACTGCTAGCAGCGTTTTGGAAGCCTGCCTAACTAGCCTGCTGGTTCTTCCGACGCGGCCAACCAGCGGGCTAGTTAGATAATCTGCTTATGCCACAGGCCATCTATATACTTCCCGCTATACTAAGTTATACTTAGCATCCGTTGAACAAACAAGAGAAGCTGGCCGGCATTTTGCACTGTTCTACTGACGAGCTTCCTCTACTATCTTCCTTATGCGATTCCTTGCCCTGCTGGCCGCGGTCCTGCTGCTAACTTTATATGCCCGTTCTGCTTCGCCCCTAACCATGGCCATTGATCCTGATCCGGCCTTTCGCGCCCAACAACAACAATATCCGCGCGTGCAAGATGCTTACGCCACCCATGAAGCCGACCTACACGCGCTGCTGCGGCGAAATGGTATTCAGGCGGGACGACTCGAGTTATATCTACGGGCTTTCAAGGTGGGCCGGCGGCTGGAAGTCTGGGGCCGCGAACAAGACACCGGCGAATTTGTACTATTGCGCACATATGCCCTAGCAGGCACTTCGGGCACCCTTGGTCCCAAGCGCCAAGCCGGCGACAAACAGGTGCCCGAAGGCTTCTACTTCATCAACCGCTTCAACCCCGTCAGCAACTACCACCTGTCGCTCGGCCTCGACTATCCCAACACCGCCGACTTACGCCACGCTGCCCCCAACCCTGGCGGCGACATTTTCATCCACGGCTCCGATACGTCGGTTGGCTGCCTGCCCATCACCGACGCTGGCATTCGGGAGCTGTACGTGTTGGCTGTAGAAGCCCGCAGTGCCGGCCAGACCAGCATTGCCGTGCATATTTTTCCATTTGAAATGACCACTGAAAACTTGGCCCGCCGTGTAGCCAGCCCGCATAGCAGCTTTTGGCAAGGCTTGGTGGCCGGCTACCAGTATTTCGAAGATCACCACCGGCTTCCCTCCGTGCGCGTAGATGCGCGCGGCGCGTACGCAGTGGAGTAGCCTGTGATGGCGAGGCCACAGCCAGTAGCTACAACCATTCGGGGTACCTTGCCCTCATGCCGGCTCCTCTTACCCCCAACGATTTTCCTATTCCGAAGAACTTACGCGACTCCGCAGTACTGGTGCCTATTTTTCAAGATGCCGCCGGGGAGTTACACGTCGTGATGGTCCGCCGCAGTAGTTTTGGTGTTCATGGCGGGCAACTGGCTTTCCCGGGTGGCAAGCACGAACCCACCGATGCGTCGTTGCTGGCTACTGCCTTGCGCGAGGCAGAGGAAGAAGTGGGCCTAGCTCCGACCGACGTGGAAGTATTGGCTGCTCTACCCACCGTAGATGTACCTAGCGGCTACCGGATTGCGCCTTTTCTGGCCCAGATTCGGCGGCCGCAGGTGTGGCAGTGGCAGCCGCGCGAAGTGGAGGAAGTGCTGGAAATCCCGCTCCGCCGCCTCGCCGACCCCGCCCAACACGCCGAAGAAGACTGGCAACTCCCCGGCTGGCCCGGCCCGCGGCGCGTGGCCTTCTACCGCATTGCCGGGGGCCATAAACTGTGGGGCGCCAGCTACCGCATCATCACGCCCCTCCTTCAGCCCTTGCTCGATGGCGAATTTGTAAAGTAGTGAAGTTGTAAAGGCGTGTCATTGCGAGGACGCAGGACGACGCAATCCGTCCTCTATAAACTGAAAACTTAGAAAGGCGACAAGCCCTTGACGACTGTACAAGCGTTAAGGGCTTGTCTATTTAGAAAATGTGAGTCTTAGAAAGGACGGATTGCGTCGTCCTGCGTCCTCGCAATGACACAAGCTCACAACCGCACCATAATCTGGCACGAATTGCGTTAGTGTGCTGCTGTTATCTTTCGACCATGAAAAAACTTTTTTTCCTGCTTTTTACGCTCTTGCCAGCAGCAGTTTGGGCCCAAGGCGAGCAAAGTATCTGGTATTTTGGACAACAGGCCGGCTTAAGCTTTCCGGTAGGTGGTGGCGCCCCGACGCCGCTGCTCAACAGCAAAATGACCACCTACGAGGGCTCGGCGGTGGCTACCAACGCCCAAGGTCAGCTGCTGTTCTATACCAACGGCGAGAACATCTTCAACCGCCAGCACACCATCATGCCCAATGGCCGCAACCTGACCGGCTCCAGCGCCAGCACCCAAAGCGCCCTCATCGTACCCGATCCTGGTAGCGGCAACGTGTTCTACGTGTTTACGGTAGGCGCCCAAGGTGGAAAAGAAGGGTTACGCTACTCGGTAGTGGACATGACCCGCGACAACGGCCTCGGCGACGTGCCCCGCGCCAACATCTTGCTTATCTCGCCCGTGGCGGAGAAGTTGAGCGCCGTGCGCCACCAGAATGGCCGCGACGTATGGGTGGTGGCCCACCGCTGGAACTCCAACGCCTTCGTGAGCTACCTCGTCACGGCTGACGGGGTGCAGGGCAAGCCGATTTTGAGCAACGTGGGCGGCATGCACGCCGGCCCCGGCCGCAATGCCATCGGCGCCATGAAGATCTCGCCCGATGGCCGCAAAATAGCCGTGGCCGTGTGGCGCGAAGCCAACCGCTACGAGGTGTTCGACTTCGACCGCAACACGGGCTTAGTGAAGAATCCGAAAGTATTCTCGCCTTACCCGGAGGCGTACGGCATCGAATTCTCACCCGATGGCACCAAGCTCTACGGCTCCAGCAACGGCGAAGGCGGCGGCCAGGCTCAGATTTTTCAGTTCGACCTGAAAACCGGCAAAGTAGCCGTTATCGGCAAATCGGCCAACCGTAAAGTAGGCCAGTTGCAACGCGCCCCCGACGGCAAAATCTACGTAGCCCGCGAAGACAATCCTTTCCTGGGTTTCATCACCAACCCCAACGGCGACGCTGCCACCGCCAAATACGTGGACGACGGCCTAAAGCTAGGTGGCCGCCGCGGCAAACTCGGCCTCCCCAACTTCATCACCGAACCAGGAAAGTAGGCGAGATAATGAAGTTGTAAACAGATGTCATTGCTTCATTCCTCGCAATAACATCTGTTTACAATCTTACCGCTTCACTCTCTCGTGCCTTTGCCTATTCTCAAGCGGAGGAAGCCGAGGGCGATGGAGCCGTAGGGGTTGTCGTCGTCGGTGAGGAGGCCTTGCAGGTCGCGGGTGCTGAAGCCGAACTCGTAAGCGGTAGTAGCAATGGCGAAGCCGACCGGGAAGCCGGTTTTGTAGCCCGCCCCCCGGCTGATGCCGGTGCTGAGCCGAATCCATTTCAGCGGTTTCACGTCGATACCTAGCCCGTAGAACGTATCGGGAATGTTGCCGGCTACATGGTTGAGAGGCTGGGTTACGTCAATACCGACTTCCAGGCGGGTTCCTACTTTGAGGCCGATGCCGGCGCGGAGCTTGGTGGGCAACTGGGCGCGGTGCTTTTGGGCGGGCTTGTACTGGAGCAGGCTGTCGGTGCCGTTGGCGAAAAGGTCGGCTAGCTCGGTCACGAACTCGTAGCTGTTGACTCCGCTGGTGCGAAGGCGCCGCAGCTTCTGGTCATTGGCCGTGAGCAGGTTGCCTTCCCAGTTCATGCTGCCCAGATCGGTTACTGATACGCCGGCGCGCAGCATCTTTCCTACTTCGGCGGCTAAGCCCACATCGAAGCCATTGCCGCGGCCCACGGGTTGCAGCAGCTTGTCGGTGTCTTGGCGCCGGTTGAACGACGGGTTGTTGGCAATCTTGCCGTAATCGACATCGAATTGGGGAGAGAGGGCGGTGTAAGCTTCCAGTTTGCCGTTTTCCGAACGAATATCAACCACGCCCATTCCCTGAATGTAGCGGTAGCCTACTCCACCCGCCAGCTTGACGCCGAGCAGTGTTAGGATGTTGCGGCCGTACGCCACGTTGTACTCGTTGTAGGCGGCCAGTTGCACGGCGGTGCCGTCCATTACTTCCGAGATAAGCGGGACCGTTGCGGGGTTGAAAGTGGTGGGGTAGATGGGGGCGTCTTTGCCCAGAAACAGCAACTCCGCAGTGTTTTTGTTGAGAGCCAGGTGCCCGGTCACCCGCTGCCGCACATTGAACGCGAAGCTGCCTACCACCGGCAGTACCACCGACAAGGCCACGGGCGTGGCATCTACGCTTAGATTAAGCGTGTTGTCGGAGGTGAAGGCACGGGCCAACTCCAGCTTTTCGGCGCGGGAGAGTTCGTCGCCGGAATGCTTCACAAACTTCTCTAGTTGCGGGCGGGTCAGGGACTGTGACCCCACGCCTACCCCGAATTCCCCGATGGTTAGCGCTACCCGCGCATTCCCGCTTCGCCCCAAATTGGCCGGGTTGATGCCAATGGCTTGGTAGTCGGTCACGAACGTGTTGGAGACACCGCCCCGGGCCACGTTCGAGAAGTTGCTCATGTCGGTTTGGGCCTGAGCAGCATCTATTCCCAATGCACAAAACGCCAGAAAAAAGGAAAAGGGGGTAGAAATCCTCATAGAACTGAGCAAAGAAAAATTGTGAATAAATTTATAGCAAATAGAATCATCTCTATACACCTCCACAATACCTACTTCTAGGTATTTTTCGCGCTCAGCTAGCCTCGTAGTTGCCTTTTACTCTGATTAATAGGAATAAAAAAGGCCCAACCACGCTCACCGCGGCTGGACCTTTTCATCTTTGCAGCTACCTAAGAATTCGGCCGGATACTCCGAAACGTTACGCTCTATCAACTATCTGCTTGAAATTCACTTAGCAGGCTGTTTGCCTGGCCTTCTATTGCGTCTTGCCCCCAAACTTGAAGCGCAGGAAACCGGCCGCTACCGATATATACGGGTTTTTGTCAGCTAGCAGGCCCACTACGTCGCGGGTGCTGATACCGCCTTCGTACACGCTAGTTGCAATAGTAAGCCCCAACGGTATGTTCAGGCCGTAGCCCGCCCCGCCCGATACGCCGCTGCTGAGGCGCAACCAACTTAGGGGCTTGTAGTCAAGGCCCGCGCCAACGAGGGGAGACGTCAGGTTGCCGGCCACATTGTTGAGGGGGAGCGTCACGTCGAGGCCGGTTTCGAAAAACTCGCTGATGCGGAAGCCTGCCCCCGCCCGCAACTTGGTAGGCAAGTTGGCTTTACGGTCTTGGCCGGTCTGATATTGAAACAAGCTGTCGGTGCCGGAGGCAAAGATTTCGGCGGCTTCTTTGAAAAAATCGTAGCTCCCGACGCCGGCGGACTTGAGGCGTTTCAGCTTTTGGTCGTTGGCCGTGAGCAGGTTGCCTTCCCAAGTCATGCTGCCCATATCCGTAACGGCTACCCCGAGGCGCACGAGCTTCCCTACTTCCGCCGATAAGCCCAAGTCAAAGCCGTTGCCTTGGCCTACAGGCTGCAAGCCGTTGGTGCGGGCTTCGAAGTTGAAGTTCGGGTCGGAGGTTAAACTGCCGTAGTTGATATCGAAAACCGCCGACAGGGAGCTGTAGGCTTGCAAGTCGCCGGGCTTCACGCGCACGTCCACGATGCCCACCCCCTGAATGTAGCGGTAGCCCGCCCCGGCCGAAAGCTGAAACAACGGCAAGTCAACTAGCCGCTTGCCCCAAGCAATGTTGAACTCGTTGAGGGCTGAAAACTGAAACTGCGTGCCATCCAGGGCCTCCGACACCAGCGGAATGTTGCTGGCACTGGCCGTCGCGTAAATGGGGGCGTCTTTGCCTAAAAACAGTAACTCGGCCGCGTTCTTGTTTAGTTCGACGTGACCGACGGACCGAATTCGGTTGCTGATGGCAATGCCCCCTAAAGCCGGTATCTGCACGGCCAGCCCAAGGGTGGTTGCGTCGGCATTCAGGTTGAGGGCATTGTCGGATGTGAAACCACGGGCTAGTTCCTGTTTCTCGGTTAGCGTCAGCTCGTCGTTGGTGTTGTACACAAACTTGCGCAACTGGTCGCGGGTGAGCGACTGCGAGCTAACCCCGGCTCCGACTTCGCCAATCGTAAACGCGAACCGGGCCCCGCCGACCCGGCCCAGGTTAGCCGGGTTGATACCAATGGCTTGATAGTCGGTGGCGAAAGTGGTGGCCACACCACCGCGGCCAGTTGCAGTGAAATTGCTTATCTCGCTTTGAGCCTGCAACGAAAGAGCACTTCCCAGTAGCCCGGCGGCCAGAAAGAAGGAGCGGGTCTTGTTCACGGCACCGAGCATTTGCGTAGAGTTTACCATAGCAGAAGAACAACCGATTTCGTCAAATGTACTATTATGGGCTAGTTTGCAAGCGCATTCCGCTGCTACTATAGGTTTATTGCCTCCCAGAGCCCCCTCCGTTCTACGTCTTGATGGCTAAGCGCTTTTCCGTTTCCGAATACACCGACGGCGTTCTGAGCGGCAACCGCATCATGCTGAGCCGCGCCATCACGCTGGTGGAGAGTACGCTACCCACCGACCAAGCGTTGGCGCAGCAGGTGCTGGATGCCGTGCTGCCCCACGCCGGCCGCTCGGTGCGGGTGGGCATTACGGGTGTTCCGGGCGTAGGCAAAAGCACTTTTATTGAAGCCCTAGGCCTGCATTTGGTCGACACGCAAGGCCGGCGGTTGGCTGTATTGGCTGTTGACCCCAGTAGCCAACGCAGCGGCGGCAGCATCCTCGGCGACAAAACCCGTATGAATTTGCTGGCCGCACATCCGCAGGCGTTCATCCGGCCCTCCCCGGCCGGCCGCAGCCTGGGCGGCGTTACGCGGGCCACGCGCGAGGCCATGATTCTCTGCGAAGCCGCCGGCCACGATGTTGTCTTTGTGGAAACCGTGGGGGTGGGCCAGAGCGAAACCGCCGTGCACGGTATGGTCGACTTTTTCCTGCTCCTAATGCTGGCCGGTGCCGGCGACGAGCTGCAAGGCATCAAGAAAGGCATCATGGAAATGGCCGATGCCGTAACCATCACCAAAGCCGACGGCGACAACGAGCTAGCTTCCCGTCGGGCCCGCCGCGAATACCAAAACGCCCTTCATCTCTTCCCGCTGGCCCCCAGCGCCTGGTCGCCCGTTGTCACAACCAGCTCGGCCCTGACGGGCGCGGGGGTGCCGGAAGTGTGGGCGATGATAGAGCAGTACGTAGAGCAAACTCAGGCCAGTGGCTACTTCCAGCGCCGACGCCAAGAGCAAAACCTACACTGGCTCCACGAAACCATTCGCGAAACTCTGGAAGCCCGGTTCTATGCCCGCCCCGAAGTGCAGCACCAACTACCCGCCATTCAGCAGCGCGTACTGACCGGCCAGCAATCCGCCTTTGGTGCCGCAACCGAGCTATTGGGGTTGTAACGCAGCGTTGCCGCAACGACAATACTGCGTTAGGGGCGTGGTCCTAGCAAATCCCACTTGTTGCCGTAGAGGTCCTGAAATACCACTACGCTGCCGTAGCTTTCGTGCCGGGGCTCTTCCAGAAACTGTACGCCCCGCGCCCGCATGGTTGCATAGTCGGCGGCGAAATCGGTGGTATGCAAGAACAGAAACACGCGGCTACCCGCCTGATTGCCGATCTGCTGAATCTGCTCTTCGGTGGCGGCTTGGGCTAGCAGTAGGCGGGTAGCAGCCCCGGCGGGCGCCACTACCACCCAGCGCTTACCGTCACCTTGGCTGGTGTCTTCTAGTACCTCAAATCCCAGCACATTCTGGTAATAAGCAAGGGCTTCGTCGTAGTCGCGCACGAGCAAGGCAAGGGCTCCGATGTGTTGGCTCATAGCACGCAAAGGTAGAAGCTGGCGCGGTATGCCTTCCCTACCCCTTCTTCGGTCGCAGGGCCAGGTAATCGAGGTAATACAGCACCTTGATGGATACCGAATTATTGTGCGGCGTGTTGATGGTATTACTCAGGTTGTTGAAATAGAGCGGCGTCGCCTCGTTGCCGGAGCGGTAATCGTAGTCGGGGTTGTTAGCATTCTTCCACACCACACTGATCTGGGAACCCGGCGCAAACCACCACGAGTACACCGCGTCGATGTTGAAGGCGTTGTAGGTGTTGTCGCGGTTACGGCGGTAGTCTACCAGTTCTTCCTGGCCACCGGGCGTGAGGCGGGCAAAGTCCTGGTAGCGCACGTTGCTGGTGTAGTGGCGCGTGCGGAACGTGAACGACATGCGGTTCGAGAAGGTGTAAGCCATTGACAGCACGTTGGAAATTGTGACGACGTTGCGGCGGCCCAGAATCACTTGCCCGATAAACTCCTTGTCGAGCGGCTCGCCTTCATCCATGCCGCCATTCACGTAGCCAATTTGGTTTTGCTTGTAATCCCATTCAATGTTGTAGCGGAAGTTGAGCTTGTTGTTGACGCGGTAGCGCGGCGACACCACGAGGCCGTAACCCATCCGCCGGGGCCGGGGCAGCCGGTCGTCCTGCTCGTAGGCCCGCACGCCACCATTCACGTCCCACGCCAGTTTTTTGCGGTAATCCGTCGATAGAAAGCCGCCCACGTTGACGCTGCTCGGCACCCGCACGTAGTATTCTCCTAGCGGAAATACCCGCGGCTCGTAAAAGTCGTTTTTCGTGGGGTCGATGTTCACGTTGAAGCCCGTGGTGATAAAGCTCTTGGTGAACGTGGTTTGCACGCCGCCCGCAATACCCACGGCCTGGTACCGCGTGGGCTTATAAAGCAACGACTGCGTGATTTCGCTCCAGGTGTAGAGATTGTTCACCTTCCAGAACGGCTTGTACTTGTTGTAATTGACGTAGATATTCTGAGAGATGTTGTTGTTGCCAAACAGGATGCCTAAGTCGTTGGGGTTGTAGCGGTCCGACTCGATGCCGTGGTTGAAACCCCACGTGAGGGCGCCGCTGATCTTGCCGAAGCCTATCTGGTACTTGTAGCCGTCTTGGTCGTCGATTTCCTTTTCCGACCCAAACACATTACCGCGGCGGCGCGAGTACACGATGCGGCCATCCAGGGCGTAAGAGTTCTTCTTGTTGGCAAAGCGAAACAGCCCGCCCGTCACGTTGGCGTCGTAGGCGCTGCCCGCCCGCGTGACATTGGTGTTGATGAGGCTGACGTAAGAGTTGTTCTTCAAGCTCTGGTCGAGCACGGCAATGCTGTAGTTGCTGAACGGCTGCGTCTTCACCGACCGTTCCTCGCCCGTCTCAACGTTGCGAATGGTGGCGTACACGTCGTTGCTGAGAGCATTGAACAACCCCACGCCCAGCCCCTTACTGGTGCGGCCCGATACCTTCGTAGCGTTTAGCAGGCGCGTTTCAGCGGGGTTTTTCACCAGTTTCTCGTCGGTGCCCACCGCCACGTCATAGAACCCAATCGGCGTGGCGCCCACCCGCCGCGAGTAGAACAGGTTGCCTTTGTTGAATAGCTCGGTGCCTTCGGTGAAGAACTGACGGTTTTCGTTGAACTGCACCTCGAACGGCGACAGGTTGAGTACCTGGTTGTCGCTCTGCACCTGCCCGAAATCGGGTACCAGGGTGGCGTCCAAGGTGAAGCTTTCGTTGATGCCCCACTTGATGTCGGCGCCGCCGTTGAAGCTGGTGGTGGTGCGGCGCGTACCCTCCGCGTTCAGCGGGTTGTGGTTCACGTAGCTCGACACGTACGGCGTGAGCGAGAGGCGCAGCGGCGGCTTGATGTCGCGCACGCCCTTCAGCTCGCCCCACTGGTTCACGAAGCCGTCTACGGCGGGCCGCACCTCGTTCCAGAAGAAGTCTTGGTTTTCGCGCCTGCGCCGCCGCATAAAATTGAGGCCCCACAGCTGCTCGGTGGTGGCGCTGAAACGAATAGCCGAATATGGAATGCGCATTTCGGCCACCCAATCGGTGCCTCTAATGGCCGTGCGGGATTCCCACACGGCATTCCAAGCAAAGTCTTCGCCACCGGCCGGCGAGTAGCGGCAGTCCATCTGCACGCCACCCGTCGTCACGAAGAAGCCGTAGCCGTTGAGCTTGTCGTGGTACGTATCGAGGAAGACGCCAATGAAGTCGGTGTTGGCGAAGTCGTCGCGGGCGGATAGCTCTTGCGGAATGGAATCGGCATTTACGTCGTGCATGATGGCCCCGATGTACAGGTTGGCGTCATCGTAGAGGATGCGCACTTCCGTGGGGTGCTTTTCGTGCGGACCGGGATTAGGGCGGTTCTGAATGAAGTCGGTGGCCGCGGTGGCCTGTTGCCAAACGGCCTCATCGAGCAGGCCGTCGAGCTTGATGCTCTCGGTGATGCGCACAGCTTGCAGTGCCCGCTTGGGTGCTGGCACTTTCGAGTCGGTGGCTTCTGAGGCCTTCGCGGCGGCAGATTGCTGCGCTAGTGCAGAACTGGTTAGCAGCATACTGCTAAGCCAAAATAGAAAGACAAAGCAGTAGCGCATCACGACAAAATGGCGAGATATGAGTGTATCAAACTGAAGATTTTCTAAGCCAGTCCACAACGGCTGGCACCCAGAATCGGAAGCTAAAGGCGCGTATTCTGCGACTTTAAAAGTGAATATTGCTACTATTTGATGCTATAGATGCAATCGATAGCATGACCGTTGCCTTGCCTAGTTGTTTTGTTGCTGAAATGAGCTTTAACCCTAAGCACAGGCACACACCTACACTCTCCTTCTCGCAGTTGGTTACAACAATCCCCAACTTTTTTTCGCACTGCACTGCTCGCCAAAAATAAAGCCGGCCACTGTTGCAGCAGCGACCGGCTCGGTGCATCACTCACTCACCGATATGTCAATAGTTGAAGATGATTTGCTGTTGTTTTTATCCGTGGAGTGGCCTAAGAGCTTGCGGTACTTATCTGCCAGGGCATCGGGCTGCTTGGCGCCATCTACCGTCAGGCCCTGGCTATTGAGTTGAAGCGAGAAATTCTTCTCATTCTTATCAAGCAGGCCATCTTGCCGCAGTTCCTCCCGGATGCGGTCGGAATCAACGTGGGGGGGACGCGGAGCCGCCGGAACGCGGGGCACCGTTGGAGTGCGGGGCACGGTAGGTGTACGCGGTACGGGTGGCACCCGAGGCACAGCCGGCGTGCGGGGAACCGGTGGCGCCGGAACTGGCGGCATATCGCTGTAAGCGAAACTGTTGCTGTTGCTTTGCTGCTGAATATTGACCGAACTGGTAGCACTCAGTTTGCGACCCGTAGTGTCTTCGTACAGCTTTACGTACTTCTGCCGCATAGCATCCGGCTGCTTATTGCCATTTATTGACAGGCTTTTTAGGCTTAGCGAGAAACTGAAGTTATTGGGGTCCTGAACGAAGCCATCTTTAAGCAACTCGGCGGACAGAGCCTTGTGCCAGGCTGCCTGCTCCTTGTCACGCTTGGCTTGTTCCTTGTCACGCTTGGCTTGTTCCTTGTCGCGGCGAGCTTGGTCTTGGTCCCGGCGGGCCTGCTCGGTGTTGCAACGGGTCTGGTCTTGGTCGCGGCGGGCTTGTTCCCGGTCGCGCTGCGCCTGCTCCTTGTCCCGACGAGCTTGTTCTTTGTCTTGCTGAATTTGCTCTATCTCTTCGATGTGCTCTACGCGCAGTTCCTGCAGGTTTTCCTGTATCTCCCGCCGCTCTAGTTCGCTTAAGTTCTGCTTAGCTAGTTGCTCTTTCAGCGACTTCTCGGCCGTCTCGAACGACTTTTGCAGGGACTCGGCATGCTCATGCAGGTCTTTCTCCATCTCCATATAGGCTCCCGCTTCTGTTAGCGCCAGCTTCGACAGCTCTTCGGCATCGGCAGCACTCGGCGATTCACCGGCTAGCGCCGCAGCTGCCATGCGGTTGGAAAGCGTAGTCATGCGGTCTAACTCGACTTGCTGGCCTTCCACTTTAGTTTTAGAGGCCGCTTCAGTTTTTTCGGCTTTCGCCAGCGCGTCGCGATAGGCGGGCAGTTCGGTGGCGGGTTGCTTTTTGCCATCGACATATACTTCCGAAATAGCACCGCTCTCATCTTTCACTACCACGGTTAGGCCTTTAATTTCGTTGAGGCGGGCCTTACCGGATTTGGTGAGTAGCTTCGGATTGGTTTGGGCATACACCACTACGGTGTCGTCCAGCATCTTGTCGTCGCCGGGCTCGTAGCCCGCTTCCTGCTCCTTGCTTTGCTGCTGACTGGCCTCTTCGGCTTCTGGTGCATCTTCCACTTCAGTAGCATCAGTTGGCTCGGTGTATGCTTCAGAGGAAGTAGTTTCTGCCGCTAGAGCAGCAGGACGGCTAAACGAGGCCGCACTCAACGAAAGCACCGTGCTTACGGTAAGCACACCTACACTCAAGAGCACCACACACGCCGCCCAAAATCCATCGGAGAAGGTGGGAGCCGCCGCACGGTGCTGCACCAGCCGGCGTACCCGGCTTAGCAACGAACCCGATTTTCCGGCCGCGGCCATAGCCAGCTCGGGCGTACGGCCAGTGGGGGCGTGCTGCAACGCGGCCAACGAGGCCAGCGCCTGGGCTAGCACCAGCGAGTCGCCACACAACTCGGTGGCAATGTCGTCGCAGCAGTTTTCGCGCTCGGTCCGCAAGCAGCCCGACAGGAACCACACCGCCGGATGATAAAAGAACAGGATTTCAGCTACGGATTGCAGCAGATTGAACAGATAATCACGGCGCATGACGTGGGCCAGCTCGTGGGCCAGAATTGCCTCCAACTCACTGCCCGACAAGCCCGAGGCGGCACTGATGGGCAGGAGCACCACGGGCTTCAACCAGCCGATTACCAAGGGACCAGGTACGAGCCCCGAGGCCAGAATCTGCACGGGGCGGCGCAAGTTGGTGCGGGCGGCCAGCGCGTCGAGGCGCGTCTGCCATTGCTCGGGCAATGCTGCCACGCGGTAACGCCGCAACCGCTGCACATAGGCCAAACTGCCCAAAAAGCGTAGCGTCATGGCGAGCATTCCGAGCAGCCAAGCTACTACTACAAACGGCATGTTGCGCTCCAGATACATTTGCCCTCCGGTCAGTAGCTGTTGCAAGCGGCTAGGCTCTTCTGCTGGCAGGGGTTCGTTTGAAATGGCTACTACCTTTCCTTGTGTGGTCGGGCTGCCATCTTCTGAAGTAACAACGTCAGCAGTTGGCGGCGCCATTTCTATAGCTAAAGCTTCCGTTAGCTGCGTTACGTTCGTGCTAGCCCCAAACGCGTAGTAATAATAGCCAAACGTGAGGCCACTCAAAACCAGCAGCGTAATCAACGCGGCGGCAGCTACCCGGTAGCGCAAAGCGGCGGCGTGGCGGTGCAAGAGCATGAGCAGCGTAGCAGCCGTGAGGGCAACCAGTGCGCCTTGCCAAACCGAGTGCAACAAGGTCCAACCCAAAGCGCGAATCAGCGCCGGCGACCCGAATTGTTCAAGCAGGCTCATCGTTGCGGGGTTTAGAGGTGGAGTTGCCGTTACGCTGTTCTTCAATCTGGTTGAGCAGGCTCCGGATCTGCGCTAGCTCGTCGGCAGACGTAGGATGGTTGCCCAACGCCTGCATCACCATTTTCATGGCCGAGCCGCCGAAAGCAGCATCCACAAACCGGTCGAGTAGCAGCCCCTGCGTTTCTTCTTCCCGCACTGCTGCCCGGTAGATGTGCGTTTTCGAGTCGTCTTCGCGCAGTACCAAGCCTTTGTCGAGCATGAGTTGCAGCAACTTCAGGGTGGTGGTATAACCTACCTCGCGCCGCTGGTTGAGTTGGTCGTTGGCGAACCGAACAGTGCTAGGGCCATGCTGCCACAGCACCTGGAGAATCTCCAGCTCCGATTCGGTCGGTTTAGGGATGGGGGTCTTGCTCATGTCTCCGGCTGTTTTAATACTACGAATTAGTTCGTACATCAAACATATACGAAATACGTCGTAGATACAAACATAATATACGAAATATTTCGTGCAGCAGGACCTCACCCCCAAGTTCCCTCTCCAAAAGAGAGGGGAAACTAGCTTTTAGAGCTAGAGCTAGTTGTTAGTTTTAGTTTTCGCCGGTGGCGCGGCGCAAGCTGATGCCGCCGTTGGTGGTTACCACTGAAACGAGGGCTCCGCCCTGCCCTAGTTTGGTATCCAGGCCGCGGCCAATCTTGCCCGTTACGGTAACGGGGTAATCGGTGCTTAGACCGCCATGCACGGTTTCGGTTTTCAGTTGGGCCGAGTACGACTCGGGGATGCGCCAAGTAATGCCGCCGTTAGTGGTCCTCACGTCCAGGCCTTTGCCTTCCCACTTGTTGCCGGTTAGGCGCACGCTCACGCCGCCGTTGGTGGTGGTACCGCGCACATCGCCGCCGAGGTCGGCCAGCGCAATGCCGCCGTTTAGGGCCTCAAACGTAATGGGGGCTTGCGTGCCTTCTATGCTGATACCGCCGTTGTGGGTAGTCAGGGCCAGCGCCGTTTTGCGAGGCACAAACACCTCGTAGCTCACCGCCCAATTGTCGTCGCCAGCACCGGCCTCGGCTTTTAGTACGTTGCCGGTGCTCTTGATTTGCACAGCTTTTACTTGCGCCTGCGCGTCGGCAGATGAGTTGCCCCAGCTTTGCACCCGGGCCCGAACTCGTACATCAGTTCCATCCCAACCCCGTATGGTAATTCCGCCGTTGCGGCGACCGTCTATGCTTAAGGTTTGACCGGCAGCGGGCGCAGCCATCGTTAGGTCGCGGGTTTCGCAGAAGTTTTGACGATTGCTCGACCCGTTATCCTCGCAGGTGGACTTGAAGACCGGCGCGGCGGGCGTTTGGGCGGCGGCTTGCAAGGCCACCAGTGCCAGCAAACCAGAGGTAAGTAGTGCTTTCATGTTCAAGTTACGCTTCATAGTGGAAAGAAAGAAGGTGATTTGTTGAATCGGAAGATTGCCTGTTGGATAGGTCAGTTCGTGGGGCATCAAGGGCTAATGCCACTCAGGTTAAGCGCGAAGCGCCGCGCAGAAGCTCGACGAAACGAATCAGAGACTGGCTCACTACTCGTTGTCTGGTCTATTGCTTGGGCTTGCGGAAAAAGACGTCGCCGCTGATGGATTCCAGCTTGAGCAGCGGGCCATTGCCGCTGGCTAGTGCTCCGCGCAGTTGGTAGCCCACAATGGGGTTCTCTTTGCGATTCTCGAAGGCCACCTCTTGGTCGGTGTATACTTCGCCGGTGATGGTTTTGAGGGCCACGGCGGCGCCCTTGGCCGGCGGCCAGCTCACGTCCACGAAGCCACTAATAGACTTAGCATCCAGCGGGCCCGTCAGGCCTACCACATCGATATTGCCGCTGATGGTGTTCACGCGCACATCAGCTCCGGCGGGCAGCGTGATTTCGTAATTGATTTCGGTGCACACACCAGCGTTTTTGCCGGACCCCTTATCCCAGGAGCCGAAGTAGTTGGTAGTAGATCTGTTGGGCGGACAGTCGCCGGGCTGCGCAGCTCGCAGAGCGTTCTTGTCGAGGTCAGCCGTTACGGTTATGTCGCTCCCGGTTTCGCTCAGCGTGAGTAGCAGCGCATCGTTGAGCTTGTTCTCGTTGATGTTGACGGTGGCTCGCAAGTGCAGCTGCCCATCGGTAGCCGGCCGAATACGGATGGCGTTGCCGAATTTCAGGTTCAGCACCACCCGCTGGCCCGCCGACACGGCGGCCTTTTTCTCGATGACTTTCTGCGCGAAAGCAGACCCGGCAGTTAATCCGACAAGTAGGAAAAGAAACAGAAACCGATGCATGATGTAGCGTTTAAAATGACGGAAAGTTGAGTAGCACAAGAGCGAAATACTCCGACAAGCGGACACCAGATCAGGCTCGGCGTCCGCTGTCACCTACTTAGCCTTGCGGACGAAAATGTCGCCGCTGATGGTTTTCAGCGACAGAGTTGCCCCACCGCCACCGTTGATGTTGCCGCTTACCGTTTGCCCCCCTACCCGCGTCATGTTCTCGGGTCCTTTGCCGAGGTTCAGGTCGAAGTCGGTGTAGATTTCGCCGGAGATAGAGCGCAGGGCCAGGTTGGCTTTGCTGGCGGCGGGCATGGTCACGTCCAGGTCGCCGCTGACCAAGGAAATCGAGCTAGGCTCTGACCGCATGCCGGTGAAGCGGACCGTAATGTCGCCGCTTACGCTGTTGGCTACCACCGGCCCCGACACGTTCAGCAGCTTCAAGTCGCCGCTTTTCACGGTAGCCTCTATGCTGCCTTCCACGTCGCGGATCACCAAGTCGCCGCTGTTCCAGTTGGTTTGGGTGAAGACCAGCGCCGTGCGGCGCGGCACCCGAATAGTGTAGGTAGCACTCTGGCGCGAGGCCTTCACCACGCGCAGGGTGTTGCCGGAACCCGGCGTCACCGACAACCCGATTTGGGTGTTGTCCTCGGCCGCATTGTAGACGGGGCGTAAGCCTTGTGCTTGTTTGGGGGGCCCATCATACCCGTTGCCGCGGATTATCAGCTCGTCGCCGTCGTATCCTTCCACGGTTACTTCGCTGCCTTGCATTTCCAGCACCACTTTGCGGTCTTGGCGGCCATTGAATTTCGCTTTGAATTCCTGCGCCTGTACACTAGCGCTGGCCGTGAGCAGGGCAAAAAAGGTGAGTACTACGATCTTGTTCATAAGTGAAAACGGTAAGTCGGGAGAGGAAAAGAGAAGTAGTTGCGGCCCGCTGCACAGCAGGTGCGGACAGAAACTGAGTGCACATCCGGATGCGTCATCAGGTTTGCTAGGCCGGCCGCAACAACCTTATATGAGCTGCCCCAAGCCGCTAGCGGCTTGCTGACGCACCGCGGGCAGTGCGTCGGACTGGCGCGAAAGGCGCTCCAGGGTTGGCACGGCCCGCTTGTCGCGCAGGGCTACCAGCAACTCAATCAGGGTGATTTGCACGTTGGGGTCGTTTTGATTGGGTAGGGCCTGCACCAAGGCCGGACCTACCCGGGGGTCGGCCCGCAGGCGGTAGAGGGCCTCGCAGGCGGCCAACCGCACATTGGGATTAGGGTCAGCATTCAGCGTATTGATAAGCACCTGGATGGCCGGGTCGCCGGGCTGCACCGAGGCCGGCGCTTCGGCCACCAGCTGAATGCGGCGGCTAGCGGTAGCCGGTTGGCTGGTAGCGGCCGTCAGGGTGGCGGCTAGCGTTTCGCCGGCGGCTGGCTGGCGCGAGGCTAGTTCCGGTGAAATGCCGGGGCGCAGCATCAGCCCAAGTAGCGCTCCGACGGCCAGCAATGCAATGCTAGCGGCTATCCGGAGCCAGCGGGCCGTGGGCGTGGGGGCCCAAAAGGCTACTACTTTCGCTTCGACCGGTTCCGTTGACTGCGCATCAACGGCTTTGGGGAGGGCCATTTTCTCCTCGGCCAGTTGCGCCAGAAAGTTGTCGCGGAGGGCCAGCGGGGGCATAGGGAACACTTGGTCGTCGATGCAGGCCAGCAGCTCCCGCAGTTCTCGCAACTGGGCGCGGCAGGCGGGGCAAGCCGGCAAGTGGACTTCCACCTGCGTTGTTTCCACCGCCGTCAAGTCCTGCTCGGCATAGCCAGCGAGCAAGGGCGCAATAGCTTCGCAATCAGGAGTGAAAGATTTATTTTCCAGAGACTCGTTCATGGTATGGATTCGGGTTCGGGCCCGGGATTTTCAGCTGAAATAAATTTTGCGCAACGCTTCCAAGGCACGGTGGGCTTTCACGCGGGCCGCGCCAGCGGTGCAGCCCAGCATATCCCCTATTTCGGTGTAGTCGAAACCCTGGAAGCGGTGCAACACCAGGATTTCGCGCTGCTCGGGCGGCAGCAAGTTCAGCGCTTCCTGCAAGGCCTGCTTCTGGTCAGTGGACTGGCAATCGGCCTGGGCTATGCGGCTGTGGCCGACGGTCCGTTCAACCCCGTCGAGGTCGGCAGTGGGCTGCTGGCGGCGGCTTTTCTGCCAGTGGTCGGCGTGGACGTGGCGGGCTAGTTGGTAGAGCCAGGCCCGCACCGGCTGGCCGGGTTGGTAGCTGGCCCGGTACTTCATAGCCCGGTAGAACACGTTCTGCGTAAGGTCTTGCCCAACTTCCGCATCGCCCCCACTTAGCCGGCACAAGAAGCCAAACAGCGGCCCTTGGTAACGCTCAAACAACGGTACCATCTGGTCCAGGTTGTCGGCTTTTACCTGAGCCATTAGCTCCTCGTCGCTTGTAGCAACTACCTGCATTCTAAGTGGAAAGAAACGTGGATGATTGATTTTGCACCGATTACCGGCGACCCGGCTATTCGTTACAGCCGGTATCATTTATTTTTTCGGAAGTAAGAATACAGCTTTCGCGGAACTGCTACTACTCTGTTTATCAAGCATAAAAAAACCAGCCTTATCGGGCTGGCTTCTCTGTGTTTACTATTGGTTGTGTTGCATTCATGATGCTGCAACTCATCTACAATGTGGTCATTACCACCCTAACCGTCCTGCTTCATCTGGTGTCCGCTCGCCGAAGTAGGACGAGGAAATGGACAATATTCTCCTAGCTAATAGCTAGTCACCGCGCTGCCGGTCCAAGGTTACGCGGGCGCGGTGGCAGATGCCACCCAGGGGCGGGTTGAACTTCGAGACGCTGACTTGCACGGATTCGATGTAGGGGAATTCTTCCATCACCCGGTCTATTACGCGGTAGCCCAAGTGCTCCAGCAACCGCGCGGGAGCCAGCATTTCCTCGGCCACTACCCGGTAGAGTATTTCATAATTCACCGTCTCGTGTAGCCGGTCGGAGGCACCGGCCGCGTGCAGATCCGTCGTGATGTAGAGGTCAACGCCATACTTGTTCCCGATTTTCTGCTCTTCGTCGTAGTAGCCGTGGAACGCGAAGAACTCCATTCCCTCCAGTGCAATCTGGCCCATGCGGTGAAATTGTGAGATTGTGAATGCCGAAATACGCAGGCGCAAGCTACGGCAACATTATTGTTGGCACAGAGGTCATGTTATGACCTAAGCTGAGCTGAGTATATATGCAGTAGCAGAGTCTGTAGTGCGAAGCCTGCGCTTCGCGTGTCAATGAACATCGTTGTTGTTACAGCACGGCACCAGTCGTTCAACGATACGCGGAGCGCAGGCTTACAGCCTATACGCCAGCGTAAGAACTGTTCTAAGTTGGTATTTGGCGCAGATGCAGATAGGGAATAGGAAATCAGAACACTAGCGCCGGGCTAACCATTAAACAACAAAGCCCACCCGTATTGGGCAGGCCCTGTGGTAATTACTGAAATCAAGTCTCGGGAAATCTGCCTTTATATCTCGTCGAAGAAAGACTTTTCGGTCGATGCCACGGCGGCCGCCATGCCAGGGTGAGTGGAAGGCTCGGGTTGCGTGATTTCGGGGTGGCTTGGGCCGATAGGTTGAATATCCGGCGCCATCGGCTCTACGCGGGGCTCACCGGGTTGGGGCACCGTGGAAGGCTCGGGCTGATAGATACGGGAAGGATCCACCCGGCCCGGATTTTCGCTCGGCGACGGGTTAGGCTGAATATCGGGGCCGGGGGTTTGGGCCGGGGCGCCCGGGTCGGGCTGTTGGCCGGGCTTGGGGTTGTAGGCTTGGGGCTCAGTGCGGGCAGAAGTTGACCCGTTGAAAGCAGCAACTGAGGCATCACCTACAGCGGCGGCCGAAGAAGGGACGGAGGAGCTAACGTGCATGGGAGCGTCGGATGGCGCTGAGTGGTCTGCAGCATCTATCCGGTTCACCTTTACGCTAGCCGCCCGCGAAAGGATGGCCGCCGTGCTGGCTTTCGGTTGGGCCCGCGCTTTTTCCACTTTCGCCAGCGCATCGGAAGCCAGATGGTGCAGGTCGCGCACGAGCCCGTCGAGGTGGGCTTCCAAGCGCTGGCACTCCTGGCCGAGACTGCTGACTTCCTTTTTCATCTCGGCCACCGTCTTCTCCGACTGCTGATACGCATCTTCCACCACGGCGCGGGCTTTTTGGCGGGCATCGGCAAGTATGTGCTCGGCTTTGAGTTGGGCTTCACGAATGCGCAGCTCGGCGTCGCGCTGAGCTTGTTCGGTGATGCTGTTGCCAGTGTCCTCGGCGGTTTTGAGGGTGCGGTAGAGGCTGGTTTCCACCTCGCGCATCTTGCTTACGTCCTGGGTGGCGTGGTCGAGCTTCACGCGCAGCTCGCGGTTTTCGTCGCCCATCCGCTCCCACTGCTGCGAGAGGGTAAGCAGAAACGCTTGCACTTCGTCTTTATCGAGCCCACGAAAAGCTTTTTCAAACGTTTTCTGGCGGATGTCGAGGGCGGTGATTTTCATGACTTTGGTAGTAAGTACTAGGTAGTGAGTAGCGAGTTGGTGGCAATAAAAAGGAAGAACGTTTGGTGAACCTACCGGAAGCTGGTCTTCTAAACATTGTTCTCGCCACTCAGTACCGACTACTCAGTACCAACCTGCCACACGGCAAGGCTGCGGTCGTCGCTACACGAAACTAGCCGATTCTGGGTTCCCGGCCAAAACAACTTGTTTACCGAGGTGCCGTGTCCGGCGTGCCGCGCTCGGTCTACCACCCGTAGCAAGGCCAGCGTATCGGCGTCCCACAACTTGATGCTCTTGTCCATGCTACAGGTGGCCAGCAGCCGACCGTCCGGCGAAAACGCCAGGTGGTTGATGGTAAACATATGGGCCACAATGCTCTGGTGCTCAACGTAACCGGCCGCCACGTCCCACACCCGCAAGTGGGCATCGCGCCCTGCCGTAAGCAGATACCGACCGTCGGGTGAGTAGGCCGCAGTAAAAACGGAATTGGTGCTGCCGTTAACGGTGTTTTTCACGGCCAGCGTATTCGCGTCCAGAATGCGAATGAGCCAGTCGGAGCCGCCTACCGCCAGTTCGCCCCGCTCTTCGTGCAGCGCCAAGCAGCGCAAACTTTTGTCGGACAAGCGCAGCAACGTTTCCACCCGAAAATCAGTTGCCCGCAGCACGGCCAGCGTCCCGTCGCCGAGCGCCACGTAGAGGCGCTGCCAACCTTCGGAGTACACCATATCGAAAATGGCCACCGGTGGCAGCGCGGTAGCAAAGGCCAGCTTCTTCTCGTCGAGGGCTATGGCTTGTATGCCCTGGAAGTTGTGGCCGAGCACCAATAAGTTACGCTGGGGCAGGTGCAGCAAGGCGTACACCGAGTTTTCCACTTTTGCCACTAGCTCGCCATCCTGCTCCGTTGCATCGGAGCTCCAAACGGCCACCATTCCATCAGCCCCACTCGAATAGAAGGTTGAGGCGCCTGCCGTACCGGCTAAGGCATACACACAGTCGCGGTGCCCAGTGAGGGCAGCGAGCTTCTGAACTTCGGGACGGTGCATGAGTGCCATGTCGCGAAGTTAGTTTCTCCTTGCCATTGCAAGGAAAAAACAATGATGCAACTCCTCTACTCCGCTCCACCAATGTAAGAAAAACTAGAGCTATACTAATCCAAGTACTTAGAGCTTGTCTAAGCAGACGATTATTGTCCACTGAGATAGAACCTTGTCCTTCCGACGCAAGAGGAATCCGAGAAAAGTCGTTCAACGAACTTACCTCAGCTTCCTCTTGCGTCGGAAGGACAAGGTTCTTACCTATTCGGATGGTGTCCTAGTTGAATGCCAGCACTGACTCTATAGTTATGCACCATCCCCATTCCCGATGGCCAGCTACCTTCGCTTTTATGCCGCTTCACTCTCTCACTCCTCTCTCCGACCACAGTGTGCTAGGCTTGTGGCAGCTTAGAGAGCCTGCGCAAGCCCTGCTGCAAGTCCTGCCCGAGCGGTACGCCGCCATTCAACCTACGGGCCGCGACCAGACGCGCAGCACGCAATGGCTGGCCGGCCGAGTTTTGGCGCACGAGGTACTGCGAGAGTTTTGTACGACTTCTGTCATCCTTGTCAACGATGCGAATGGCCGCCCATTCTTCGAGCAATTGCCGGCATTCGCCGTTTCTTTATCGCACTCCGGCCAGTGGGTAAGCTGTATGATAGCTACGCGAGGCCATGTTGGCACAGATGTTGAACTAGTGCGGGACAAAGCGCAAAAGTTGGCGCCGCGGTTTCTATCGGAAGCCGAACGGGCTGACGCCGGCGACGAAACAGCGAAGCACAGTCTCTATTGGAGTGCCAAAGAGACGATCTATAAGCTGTATAGTCGCCGGGGCCTGGTGTTTAAGGAGCATATTCTGCTCGACCCGTTTAAGCTGCGAGAGGCCGGTGTACTGACGGGACACCTGCTCCTAGAAAACTCTCGCAGCAAACACCAAATCCACTACCAGCGCCTCACTCCCGATTACGTGCTAACTTACGCTTACTGTGAAATGGTGATGTGGTGATATGGTGAGTTCAATGTTCTGTTTCTTGCTTTTCAGAACATCAAACTCATTTTTCACCAAAATAAGAACTCACTATTTCACCACATCACCACTTCACCTTTCTCCATGTCTCTCCGCCGAGTTCCTATAATTGCTGCTGCGGCTTTGCTATTCTGTACCGTCGCTGTGGGTGTAGCCCGCGCGCAAAGCGACCGTACCGTTAGTGATTTCAGCTTGAAAAACGGTGCCAATGCAGAGGTAGCTCTCCGCAATTACGCAGGCAGCAAAGCTGTGGTGGTCGTGTTTGTTAATCCGAATTGTGCATTCACTCGCTTATATCAAGCGCGCCTCTCGGCGCTGAGCGCGCAGTACAGTGGCAACGGGGTGCAATTCCTGTTCATTGAGGCGCCCATCAACCTTGATGCCAGCGCCGACACCGGAGATGCCGAAAAGATAAAAGTTAAAACTACGGGCGCCGATTTGCCCTTGCTCAGCGATGAAGGCCAGAAAGTAAGTACGCTGCTAGGAGCCACCAAAACGCCCGAAGCAATTGTATTACAGCCAGTCGGTAATGGCTTTGCCGTGCGCTACAAAGGTGCCATCGACGATAATCCGCAAATGGAGGGCTACGCCAAGGAACATTACTTGCAGCAAGCCCTCGACAACCTCTTGGCCGGTCGCCCCGCGGGTGTTCCCGACAAACGCGCGGCCGGCTGCCTGATTAAACGGAATTAAAGTTACTCATAGTTAAAACGGAAGAAGCCTTTGACGACTAGTCATCAAGGGCTTCTTCCGTTTTAACTATGAGTAACCGAGCAGAATGACATTGCTTGGTTCATCTTTACTCTTCTCCCTGCGGCGCGTCGGTAGTGGTAGATGGCTCTTCAGTGAGAATGGCCAGCAGTTTGTTGACTTCGGCGGCTTTGGCGGGCTCTTGGAGCTTCTCGAAACTCAGTTGCAGGTTGCGCAAGGCCCGGCGTACGATGTCGATATGTGAGCAAGGCTCGTAGAAAATATCGTTGGGCGTGAGGTTGAGTTGGGCTACGTAATGCTCGATGTCGGTGCGCGACAACACGAGGCCCCGGTTGTAGCAGTTGATGTAGAACGGTTCTACATCGAGGTCGTCGAGGCGGTAGGTGAGCACAAACAGGTTGGGCAGGTTCACGCCGTAAATGGGCAGGTTCAAACGTTGCGCCACCAGCAGGTAGATAACGCAGAGTGTGAGTGGGTTGCCGCGGCGAGTTTCCAGCACCCGCTGCAACATGGAGTTGGCCGGGGAATGAAAGTTTTGGGTGTTAGCGGCGAACTTATGCGTCTTAAACAGCACGTAGTTTAGGGCCTGCACTTGGTCGGCGGGGTGCATTTCTGGCTTCAGCAGCGTCCACACTTCGAAGCGCAACTGCTCGATGGCGCGGTTGAGCACTTGTAGGTCGGCATCAGGATACTGATACGAGTTCAGCAGCCACATCCCCTCAACCAGATTTTCACCACCAGAATCGCGCCACACGCGCAGGCGCTGTTGCAAGCCTTCGAACTGTAGATTGTGAATCAGATTTTCTAGCCGCTGCTGCTGCTGCGAGTCAAGAGTTTCTTCCCATGACTCTTCCAGGAAAGGAATCAAGCTTTCCCCGAGCGTTTGGATCTTCTCCTGAATCTGCGGCGCGACTTCGGGGTCGTCGAGCAGGGAGATAAGTGCTTTAATTTCTTTGTTGGTCATGTAGTAATAAAGGGAGCCGAAAAGGCAGAAGCGGCCGGAAGTAACAAATTAAAGCATCCGGCACGGTATCACCGCTGCCAGCTGCCAAGGATTAACAGTACCAACGGGTTGGATTGTTCAATTTAAAGAGGTTTCCAGGTTATCGTAAAAAGTAGCGCAAGCCTTCTAGGGTGTGGCCCGTACATAGTTGCCCGTCATGCTTCGACAAGCTCAGCATGACGGGCAACTATGTACGGGCCACACCCTAGCAAAAAGGTTACGTAGTGTGACACGCAACAAAACTTGCTTGTTTATCCAACAATCACCGGAAAAGGTTGGTCTTAGCTAGCTCGACCAGCTCATCACCGCGGCCGTTCATGATGGCTTTGAGGGCGTAAAGGCTGAAGCCTTTCACCTGACTGGCATCGATGGTAGGTGGCATGGAAAGCTCGGTGCGCTTGACCACGGCATCGAGTAGTACGGGACCCGGGTGGGCCAGCATTTCGGCTATGGCAGCGGGTAGGTCGGCGGGGTCACTTACGCGGATGCCGTGCAAACCAGCCGCCTCGGCCAGTGCGGCAAAATTCGGGTTGTCGAGCGCAGTGCCGTATTCGAGGAAGCCGTTGGCTTTCATTTCCAATTCTACAAATCCGAGGCTGCTGTTGTTGTAGACCACAATCTTTACTGGCAGCTTTAGTTGGCGAATGGTCAACAACTCGCCCAGCAGCATAGCCAGGCCTCCGTCGCCCGCCATGGCAATAACCTGACGGCCGGGGTACGTGAGCTGCGCCCCAATGGCTTGCGGCATGGCACAAGCCATACTGCCGTGGTTGAAGGACCCAATAAGCCGCCGCTTGCCATTAAAACGCACGTAGCGGGCCGCCCAGATAGTAGGCGTACCCACGTCGCAGGTGAAAATAGCGTCTTCGGCGGCTTGCTCGTTTAGTAGGCGGGTCACGTATTGGGGATGCATGCTGGTGTCGCCGGCTTCTCCGGTAGCCAATTCATCGAGGCTCTGGCGGGTGTCGTGGTAATGTGCCAACGACTTCTTTAGATGCGCCCGGTCGGTTTTGTAGGTAAGGTGCGGCAGTAGCAAGCGCAGCGTTTCGGCTACATCGCCCACCAAACCGACTTCTACGCGGGTGCGGCGGCCAATGTGCTCGGCGCGCACGTCTACCTGCACTACCCGGGCATCGTCGGGCAAAAACTGGATGTAGGGGAAGTCGGTGCCCAGCATCAGCAAGGCGTCGCAGTCCATGATGGCTTCGTAGCCGGACGAAAAGCCAAGCAAACCCGTCATACCCACATCATAGGGGTTATTGGGCTCGACAAACTCTTTGCCGCGCAACGCATGCACAATCGGAGCGCCTAGTGCTTCGGCCACGGCCAGCAACTCGGCGTGGGCCCCGGCGCAGCCTGCCCCGGCCAGAATCGTCACTTTTTCCGTGGCGTTCAACAGGGTTGCCGCTTCTTGCACATCGGCCTCGGCAGGGCGCAGGGTGGCGACGCGGCCCAGCGCGGGTAGGCGGGGCGCGGGCACATCGGGCACGCTCAGGTGCGTTACATCGCCGGGCACTACCAGTACGGCCACTCCGCGTTGGCTGAGGGCCGTCTGGATGGCGGCCTCGGTCATGCGTACGGCCTGGCCCGGCTGCGAAAGCAACTCACAATAGGCGCTGCACTCCTTGAACGTGACTTCGGGGTGGGTTTCCTGGAAATAGCCGGTTCCGATTTCGCCGCTCGGGATTTGCGCGGCAATGGCCAGTACGGGCACGCGGCTGCGGTGACAGTCGTAGAGGCCGTTGAGCAGGTGCGTGTTGCCGGGCCCGCAGGAGCCGGCGCACACCGCCAACGAGTTGGTGAGGTGCGCTTCGGCGCCGGCCGCAAACGCACCGGCTTCCTCGTTGCGCACATGAATCCACTCAATGCCTTCCCGCGCCCGAATCACGTCGGTGATGCCGTTGAGGGAGTCGCCGACCACGCCGTATACGCGCGTTACGCCGGCGGCCATGATGGTGTCTACTATTATTTCGGAAACGGATTTGTGCGCCATAGAGCAACAAGTATCGGCGGGTAGTGCGAGTTGCAGCCCACCCCTCCCGCCGAATAGCCGGCGGGCTTGTTACGTACGGCACCCGCTAACCCCTTGTTTAGCCCACTATTTCGCTACTTGGTCAACACGCGCAACGCCGCCCCCGACAGTTCCACTTGGGCACTGTCGCTGAAATGCAAGCGCAGCCCCGGCAACTCCAAGTTCTGGGCCACCAGCTTACCGCGGTGCTCCACCCGCACGTCGGTAGCAGCCAGGCGGTTGTCGGCGCTCAAGTCGAGTTCGGCGGTGCTACCGGTAGTGTTGCCGACTACCGCCCGCAACTGACCGAGGTGGTTGCCGGCCAATACTACGTGTGCGGTATGATTTTGTACCAGCCGCAAACTGTCCTGCGTGAAGCCTTTCACTAAGAGTTCTGTGCGGTTTGGTTGGTTTCGCAGCGCTACAGTTTGGGGGCTGCCTGCCCGCGTGTAGGTGCTGCCAGCCGTCAATAAATCGAGGCGGGGGCAACGAATAATAACGGCGTCACCCTGGCCGAGGTAGTCTTCTTTCTCCGGAAAATTCAGCGTAACCGTCAGTTGGCCGCCCTGTTGCTTTACGTGCACATAATCGGCGGCTTTCTTATTCACATAAACCGCAAAGGGCCCGGATTCCACTCGCACACGCATGATGCCGGCAGCGGGCAGGTTTAGCGTGTTGAAGTTGCGCAAAGACAGCGCCTGATAGTTGTTCAGCGGGTCTTTGTAGGCGCCATGCTGGTATTCGGCCCGCAAGGCGGCATTGTAGGTGGTGAGGGAACCGAGCAGCAGCAAGCCAGCGGCCGTCAAGAACTTGAGGCTGTTTTTCATAATTGCGGAGTAACGGGTTCGGGATGTTCGGCCAGAAATTGCACGTAGCGCTCCTGCACCTCGGTCAGGTCGACGCCCAGCAGCCGGATAGTGCGGAAAAAAGCGGGTAGTTCCTGCTGCAAAAAGCGAACTTTGCGCAGTTCCTGCACGCGCTGGGGGCCCCCAGGGGCCACAAAAAAGCCAATGCCGCGCTTGTTGTAAATCACCTGTTGGCTTTGCAAGTGCTCATAGGTGCGCATCACCGTGTTGGGGTTCACCTGCAAGTCGCCGGCCAGTTCCCGCACCGACGGAATCTTGTCGTCGGGCGGCCATAGCCCCCGCAAAATATGCTCGCTCACGTACCCAGCGATTTGCAGGTAAATGGCCTCGTTTTCGTTGAATTCCATGTGAATAGCTAGCCCCGAACTACAGTTGTTTTTCGGTCAGACGGGCATAGGCCCCCGCCCAGAGCAGCACGGCCAGTAGCAGCGGCAGCAGTATCAGCCAAGGTTGTTGCGCTGGCGGCAGCGCCAGTTCAAATAGTTGGCCGCCCGTAGCTAGCACTACATCACTAAACGGCAGCGCTGGCTGAATATCGTGAACAAGAATGCGCTTCAAAACCTGAAAGTTGACCAGCGCCAGCACGCCCACCAAGCCGAACACCGCGAAGGCCACCTTAATAACGTGCCGCCGCCGAAAGTAGATAGCGCCCCATAATGCCGCCGCGTGGAGCGCCGCGTAAGTCAGCAGTGCCCGCACCGAAATGGCCTGATTTTCCCGCAAGTCGAGCAATACACGCGGCTCCGTGCTGGATGCTAATTGCAACGTCAACGCATCAATGAGCAGAAAAACGCAAGTATACACCACCAGAAATACGGGCAGCGAGTATAGCCACACCACCAAGTATTTTTCGAGGTGTGACGCGGGCAGCAGCAGGGCCGGGGCCGCTTGCCGCTGGTCGCCCATGGCCGCGAACACCGAAGCCGTGAACATGGCCCCGGCAGCCAGCAACCCATACGTGAACAGTATCATCTGCACATTAGGCTGGAGTGGCCGGTCACTGATATACGTCAGCCCACCTAATACTGCTACCGTACCGCCGGCCAGTACGGCCGTACCCATCAAATAACTCCGCACGTGTTCGGCGGTGTGCTTGCGCAACAAGCGCCCGAAGCGAGAAAAACTAAAGAGCTGGTTCATGCGAAGGTTGAGCTAGGTAGTTTGTTAAAACAGCGTTGTCACCAACCAAGGCATTGAAAAGCAGTTCTAGATCAACCCGGCTTGGTAGCCCGGCCGGGTTGGGCCAGATACCCCGTTGCCCGCGTACCGAGGACTCCGCATAAATGGGAGTGGCAGCTTCGTTGGGCCGAGCTGCGCCGAAGCGCAAGCGTTCCGCCAGCTCGTCGATGCTGTGGTTGAGTACAATCCGGCGCTCGTGCACCACCACTACAGTATCAATTAGGGCGTCGAGGTCGCGCACTTGGTGGGTTGAGATAATCACGCACCGCTCGTCGCCTAGTGCCGAGGCCACAATCTTGCGGAACTGCGCTTTCGAGGGTATGTCGAGGCCGTTAGTGGGTTCGTCGAGCACCAGCAAGCTCGTGTTGGTGGCTAGGGCAAAGGCAATCATGAACTTTTTCTGCTGCCCAAACGACAGCGCCTGCAACCGGGCGTGGGCGGGCACCTCTAGTTCCTGGAGGTAGCCAGTGAGCTGCGTCTGGTTGAAACGCGGATAGAACGGCGCCGTGTTGGCCACAAATTGCTGAACTGTCAGCGCCGGCACGTATACTTCTTCGGGCAGAAAGAAGAGGTCGGCCAGCACGTCGGGCCGGCGCTCCGCCGACGGTTGCCCGTGCACCGTACACGTTCCTGACCACGGAAAAGCCAGCCCTACCATGCACTTGAGCAACGTGGACTTGCCCGCTCCGTTTTTGCCTAAAAGGCCATAAATATGTCCTCGCATGAGGCTCAGGCTAAGTTCTTCAAAAAGCGGTGCTCGGCGAGAATATCCAAATCGGAGATGCTGGATGGCAACCATGCGTTTATTGTTTTAGTGTACTATTAATCTAATACACCACAAACGTACGCGCTATATTCCGACCAGCAAATTTTATTTTGTTTTTTATACGGGCTATTGTTCGCAGCTACCCTTTGTGGTTTCGGTCAGTAGGCTTACGGACCCATTACTGCTAAAGCAGGTTTTAATGATCTCCATTTGGCTTGCCTCCACTAGCAGCGGTTTGCAAGCCGGCTATACCTTTCACATTCAACCGCGCAAACTTCTTTACTCGCTCAAACTTAGCGGCTACTGCCTCCAACTCTTCATCTTCGGGGAGTTTGGTAGGTACGTGCGTGCTGAGCAACTCAAATATGGAAGCGGCAATGTCCATGTAGCCAAGTAGCAACAAATACAGTTGCTTTTTCTGGTCCTCGGAATAGTTTTTGGTTCGAATAGCTTTTACCAATGTGTCTAGCTGGGTGGTCTCGTCGCTGTAGAGGTCGCGCAAGGAGTTCCGTGCGCTCCAGTAACCTGCTAGCTGCTCCTCATTAGCCGTGTGCAGGGCAAAAGGGAATTCATCAACGAAAGCAACAGAAGCTAAAAAGGCTTTCTCAGCCCCATAAACACTTATCAAATGCTTCTGCAAACTGGTCCACAGACCAGTGCGGGCCTTTTCAAATGCGGCGGTATTTGGTTCGTTCACGCTCAACTAAATGCAGGATGGACGGCAAAGGTAAGGTGACGAAGGTGCATTAGCCGCCCAGCCCGCACGCTTACCGTTTCTGGCTGAAACGGCGAAAAACCTCACGCTATTTCGTCGGCATTCACAAACTCCCAGCAGCCCAGTAATCCTGGCAGCATTACGTATGCAGTCGTGGTTTTGCCCGCGCCGTCGCAGCCAGCTAGGAGGTAGGGTGGAGGGTTTCATAGATGGCAAAAAAGCTACCATACGAGCGTATTCAATCCATAATAAAGGCTGTTATCTGCCGACTTCTCCATAGAGCAGACAGTTCTCGCAATTTATTTAACTCACGCGCCGACTGAACCACGACTAGGAAGGTAGCTTCCTGCTTATTGAGTTTATAAACGACTAGCAACTTCCCTGCGCCTGAACTTGTGCTACTCCCACGTGGCGCACCTGCGTACCGGTCTGATATCAATACAATACTTTTTAAGTCGCTGACTGCAATAGTCTGATTATTTACTATAAGATGATCTTCGCTTAGGCTAATAGTGCCCAGTTTCTGCTGTTGATTCGAGTTGATAATTTGCGCATGATCCAAAAGGCTCACTATCATAATAGCTACTAGCCAGCAACTTGTTGAAATTCCTGTCACCCACAACAAATCACAAAGTATTGCAAGCAAACCGTGATAAGTTGTTCCTGATGCGTTTTCACTTATCACTCGCACCCAGAAGGCACAAAAAGCAAACGCACTTAGTGAAAAGGCTCCTAAGTAATGAATGATTTTCAACCATCGTTTTGTTTCAGCGCGCAGAGGCAAGCATACTAGTTCAGCCATTTTTCACACCTGAATCACGCCCACATTGTACGCCTTTTCAATCGGCGCGTGATTAGCCATGGAGATACCTTGGGAAATGACCTTGCGGGTTTCCAATGGGTCAATGATGGCATCTACCCAGAGGCGGGCGGCCGCGTAGTAGGGCGAGAGTTGCTCGTCGTAGCGGACTTTGATGCGGTCCAGCAGTTCCTTTTCCGCTTCCGGCGTGATGACTTCGCCTTTGGCTTTGAGCGAGGCTACCTGAATCTGGAGGAGCGTGTTGGCGGCGGCAGCACCGCTCATAACGGCTAGTTGGGCGGTAGGCCAGGCCACGATGAGGCGCGGGTCGTAGGCTTTGCCGCACATGGCGTAGTTGCCGGCCCCGTAGCTGTTGCCGATTATCACCGAGAACTTGGGCACCACCGAGTTACTCATGGCATTCACCATCTTGGCGCCGTCCTTGATAATGCCGCCGTGCTCGGACTGTGAGCCCACCATAAAGCCCGATACGTCGTGCAGGAACACCAGCGGGATGCGCTTCTGGTTGCAGTTCATGATGAAGCGCGCCGCCTTGTCGGCCGAGTCGGAGTAAATGACGCCACCCATCTGCATGGCGCCTTTTTTGGTTTTCACGATCTTACGCTGGTTGGCCACAATGCCCACGGCCCACCCCTCGATGCGCGCCAGCCCGCAGATGAGCGTTTGACCGTAGAGGTCCTTGTAGGGCTCGAATTCCGAATCGTCGACCAGGCGGCGGATGATGTCCATCATATCGTAGGGCTTCACCCGGTCGGCGGGCAGCAGGCCGTAGATTTCCTCGGGCTTTTCCTTGGGTAGCGCAGGCGCTTTGCGCGAGAAACCAGCCGTGGCATGGCCGCCCATCTTGTCGAAAATGTTGCGGATGTGGTCGAGGCACTCCTCGTCGGAGGTGAACTTGTAATCCGTGACGCCCGAGATTTCGGAGTGAGTAGTGGCGCCGCCCAGCGTCTCGTTGTCGATGGTTTCCCCAATGGCTGACTTCACCAGGTACGAGCCCGCCAGGAACACCGAGCCGGTACCGTCCACAATCATAGCCTCGTCGCTCATGATGGGCAAGTACGCGCCACCGGCCACGCACGGCCCCATGATGGCGGCCAGTTGCACGATACCCAGGCTGCTCATCACGGCGTTGTTGCGGAAAATGCGGCCGAAATGCTCTTTATCAGGAAAGATTTCGTCCTGCATGGGCAAATACACGCCCGCCGAATCGACGAGGTAGATGATGGGCAGCTTGTTTTCGATGCTGATTTCCTGGGCCCGCAGGTTTTTCTTGGCCGTAATTGGAAACCAGGCGCCGGCCTTCACGGTGGCATCGTTGGCTACGACCACGCACTGCCGGCCTTGCACGTACCCAATGACCACGACCACACCCCCGCCGGGGCAGCCGCCCTCTTCCTGGTACATCCCCTCCCCCGCAAACGCCCCAATTTCAACGGTTTCCGAATTTTTATCCAGCAAGTAGGCTATCCGCTCCCGCGCGGTTAGTTTGCCTTTGGCTTTGTGCGCGGCAATGCGTTTCTCCCCGCCGCCGAGCTGCACCTTCTTTAAGCGTTGGCTGAGTTGAAAATTAAGCTGTTTAAGCAGATCGTCGTTTTTGTTGAATTCCAGGTTCATGCGGGTGGGAATGGGTAGTGAGAGAGTGAAGCGGTAAAAGTTGCAATGGCACAGCTAAAGCTTTACTTGCCCAGCTTAGAAGTACCAAATCATTATCCTTTTACGGTTTCACGGTAGGGGTAGAAAGCAGAAATCCGCCTGTGGGGGCGGATTTCAAAGGTAGATAATGTGGCTCGGTTCTGCGCCGTGCCGTGGGCAGCAGTTACTTCTGCACTGTCGAATCCGAGGATTGCAGGTCCGGTGTGCTGGTTACTTTCTTGGTTTCCGTCTTTACCTCCCCATTGGGTTTCTTCTCAACTTCTTTCTTGACCTTCTCCTTGCCACCACCGAACACCGAGAAGTGAACGTAGCGCTTCGGATTAGTTTGAAAGTCGGAAAGCAAAGAGTTTGTGCTGGCCGCGGTGGCATTCAGGTTATTATAAAGCGAATCATCATTGATGAGCTTGCCCAAAGACCCGCTTTGGTCGGTCATCGACTTGTTGAGCGTGGTCATGGCAGTTTGCGCTTCCGTCATGGTAGCGTTCAGCTTGCGCATAGCCGGCCCGACGGGCGCCCCCTTGAGCGAGTCGCTGAGTTGGCTGAAGTTGGAAGCAATTCGGTCGAACTTCTTGGTGGTCACGGCCAAGTCGGAGGTGAGTTTGGCCATATTGGTGGTAATCTGGTTGATGTTCCGTTGGTTCATCACCAGCAAGTTGCGGAGGGCCTCGGTGCTACCCTGGGCATTGAGCAAAGTGGCCTGTAGGCTCACGCGGGCATCTTTGTTCAAAAAGCTGTTTACTTTCGTCAGCGTCGAGTCGACTGTGCCTAACACGGGCAAGGCCTTCGCCTGAAATGCGTCGGTGATACTAGCTACCGTGTAAGACTTCAGTTCCTCGCCACCGTCATACACTTTGGAATTCTTGCCAAGAAAAAGCGTAATCGTCTTCGACCCTAGCAGCGAGCCACTCAAACTGGCCACTGTTGAGTCGCCGACAGTAATGCCTTTCTGCAATTCCACGGCCACCTTAATCCGGTTAGCTTGCTCAGGCATTAACTTCATTTCCTTCACCTGCCCTACTTTGATACCGTTCAGTATCACCGGGTTACCCACGGTGAGACCATCCACGTTGTCGTAGGTAGCGTAGTACGTACGGTCGGAAGAGAGCAAATTGGCTCCCTTCAGGAAGTTGAATCCAATAAACAGGGCCACTAAGGCCACAATGCCCAATAGGGCTACTTTAATTTCTTTCGCCACGGTGGTCTATCGTTAGTGATATGCAGAGGTGAGAACTGGCCACGACAGGCGCGAAAAGGGTTATTCCCCGTTCATTACCTCCAGTTCAGTTTTGTAGTCGCGGAAGGCCCGGTAGATACCCGAGGCCATATACGCTTGGCCCGCTTTATCGTTCAGATACTTCTCTTCGGTTCGGTTGGTAAGAAAGCCTGCTTCGATAAGTACGGAAGGCATTGTCGATTTCCAAAGCACTAGAAAACCCGCTTGCTTCACGCCCCGCGAAGGACGCTTGATGGTGGTGCGGAACTGCCGGTCCACTTTTTGCGCGAATCGAATACTATTTACGATGTGGGCGCTCTGGTAAAGAGAGAAAAGAATATGGCTTTGGGGAGAAGTAGGGTCGAAGCCGTTGTAGCGCTCCTGATAATTTTCTTCTTGTAGAATAACCGCGTTTTCCCGTTTGGCTACCGAGAGGTTGGCATCGGTCTTGTGCGGACCCATCGTCCAGACCTCCGTACCGTAGGCGGACGGCGCGGCAGCGTTGCAATGCACCGAGATAAACAAGTCGGCGTTGTTTTTATTGGCGATACCAGCCCGGTCGGCTAATTCGACAAATACGTTGGTTTTGCGGGTATACACCACTTTCACGCCGGGCATGCTGTCCTGAATCAGGCGCCCGAGTTCCAGCACGATTTTCAGTGCTACATCAGCTTCCCGGGCACTTACGCCCGCACAGCCCCGGTCTTTTCCGCCGTGGCCAGCGTCGAGAACAACCGTCCGCAACCGGTACCCCGTGGGCATGGCGGAGAGGGCAGGCCGAGGCGCCGGAGTTTCCGGAGCTACTGCGGCCGGCGAGCCGGAAAAACACAACACGCCTACTAGGCACAAGGCGACAATATTCCGCACAGTTTTCGTTAGTGAAGAGCAGCGACCCGCTACCTTTGCAAACCGCCACAAAATAAACGAATAAAACCACGTGGCCGTACTCGAGCCTTTGTCCGACGCAAGTATTATTTTCTTTATCAGGCCACTAAGCCGGATTATCCGGCCCCTGGTAGTATCCGTTATTCTAGGGTTACTGGCATTTCCGGCCCTGGCACAAACACCCACTCGACGCCCTGGCGCCGATGTGCCTTCCGACGTGCGGACTCCACCGCCCATCTTGCGCCCCGATACTATTCCTGGTACGCGCCGGCTGGGTACAAACTCGGCCGCCGATACGGCCGGATTAGTACGCCGGGCGGGCTTGGATTCGTTGCAGCTCTCGACTGGCTCTCGCCGCAGAGGCGACGTGGAAACAACCGTTAAGTATGCGGCCAAGGATTCCATTCGCTTCAATGTGCAAGAGAAAAAGGCTACGCTCTATGACAAAGCCAACGTAGATTATGGCGAGGTGTCATTGAAAGCGGCGGTAATCACCGTGGACTACAGCAAGAATCTGATTAATGCGGAAGGGGCTCCTGACTCTCTGGGTAAGGTGCAGGACAAGCCGGTTTTCAAGAATGGCGCGGAAAACTACGAGGCGGGGCGTATCAACTACAACTTCAAAACCAAGAAGGGTAAGATTGCAGAAGCCGTGACGCAGCAGGGCGAGGGCTATGTACACGCCGAAGTCATCAAGAAAAATCAGTACAACGAAATCTACGGCCGCAACGGACGCTATACCACGTGCAATCTGTCGCATCCGCACTTCTTCATCAACGCCAGCAAGATCAAGATGATTGCCGGCGAGAAGATTGTAACTGGCCCGTTCAACCTCGTTATTGGTGACATTCCGCTGCCGCTGGGTTTGCCGTTTGGCTACTTCCCCTCGCCGAGCAAGAGCCGGGCATCGGGCCTCATCATTCCCACCTTCGGCAGTTCCACCGAACGGGGCTTCTTCCTGCGCAACGGCGGCTACTACTGGGCCGCTAGCGACAATATCGGCTTGCGCCTCACCGGCGACGTCTATTCTGGTGCCGGCGAGAAGTTTGGTGGCTGGCGCGGCACGGCTGAAATGCAATACATTAAGCGCTACCGGTACAGTGGTTTGCTTAGCTTCGAGTTTTCCTCGCGCCCAGTCACTCAAACCTTAGGGCAAGACGGAACTACAACCAGCCTAGCTGCCCAGCAAATACGCAAGCCGCAAACATTCTGGTTGACATGGAGCCACGCTCCTACGCCCCGGCCGGGTGGCGGCCGTTTCTCGGCCAGCGTACGAGCTGGCAGCTCTGACTTCAACCGGCAAAACTCTATTGACCCCGGCCAGTACCTAGCGCCGGCCTTCAACTCGACGGTTAGCTACAGCAAGCAGCTGCGCAACGCACCTATCAACTACGCCATTAACGCGAGCCAGAGCCAGAACACCCAAACCGGCACTATGGACTTCACCCTGCCCGATATTACGGTTGGGGTGGCTCGGCAGTATCCTTATCAGTGGTTGGGCCTAGCGCCTACTGGCAAGTTCTACGAACAATTTGCTTTCTCATATACCCTGAACGCGCAAAACCGTCTCACAAATACCCAACCGGCCCGGTCGTTGGGCGCTGGTATTCCGCTACTCGGTGGAAGCAATACCAGTTCAGTCTTTCCGATAGAGCTGAGCAACGTTGACAAGTTGCTTGGCAATGCGCAGACGAGCATTCTGCACCAGTTTCAGATTTCGCTTGGCAGTTACAACCTCTTGAAATTCATCAACCTTGCTCCTTCTATCAATTACAATGAAGCTTGGTATCTGAAAAAGCTTAGCTATGAATATGATCCGGTAGCTCAAGCAGTACGAATTGATACCCTACGCCAATTCCGCCGGGTGAGTGACTTTTCAAGCGGATTTGGGGTGAACTTCGGGACAAATATTTATGGATTGTACCAAATAAAGGGCAAGAAAATAGAGGCTATTCGCCATAAGGTTACGCCAAACATCAGCGTCAACTACGTGCCGGGACGAAACGCTCGTGGGTCCGCACAACGAATTGACGGCCTGCCTTATTATGGTATTGCTCGCAATACTCCTGATGCTAGCCTAGAGGCTCTTCAAGCAGAACGGGACCCATTAACTGGCAACATACTGGACCGGCGCTATTACTCTTATTACCAAGGATTTACTGGCGCGCCCTCTATTACGAGTACTAGTGCAGCCGGTACCATAGGTTTCTCATTGCAGAATGCAGTGGAAATGAAGGTGCGCGACAACAACGACACAACGGGTACCACACCATTCAAGAAAGTCAGCTTGATTGATGGATTGGACTTGAACTTCAGTTATAATTTCCTTGCTGATCCTGGCATCCCTCGGCTTTCTCCGATTACCACTTCCTTCCGGACGCAGGTGGCGCGTAAGCTGAACATCCTGGTAAGTGCTACGTTTGAGCCGTATCAGCGCGATTCATCCGGCGCCGTCATCAACAAGTACCTTTTCGATCAAGAACGCCGGCGGTTAGCGCGTTTGGCTAATGCCAGCATGTCGCTGAATTATCAGTTCAACCCGAGCCAGAAACCAGGCCGCAAATCCAACATCAGCCGCGCCGTAGCCCCAGCCAATGACCCGGCGCTTGGCAGCCCAATCCCGATCAATCCGTACGAGGATTACGTGGACTTTGAATTGCCCTGGGAACTCAGTTCCGGCTTCACAGCGCAGTACACTGATCCGGGCCCGCGTCCTAGCCGCGGCACCTACGTCCGGCCGCGGTCCTTGGCTTCCGCCTCATTGAACTTAAGTGGCTCCGTAAAGCTCACGGAAAACACACGGGTAGGCTACACCACCAACTACGATTTTATCAACGGCACCTCCGCCTTCACGTCGCTCGATATTTTCCGCGACTTGCACTGCTGGCAGATTACGGGCACCTGGCGGCCATTTAGAGGCTATGCACAAGGTTATTTCGTGACTATTGCCGCCAAGTCGTCGCTGCTCCAGGACCTGAAGCTGAACCGCAACCGTACCTTCCTCAATCGGTAGTGGCTGCGGCTGCTACTAGCTGATTTCAAGTTAACAGATGAGGATTGCAGCCGGATAGAAACGGTAGGGCCGCGGAAATGCTAGAATTTCGACACTTTTGTTCCCGAATTCCAGTCACTGCATCAGCTACCTCTATATCCATTCTCTAATGTCGCAACACAAAGAAGTCAAGCTCGTGACTACGCACCAGTTGCTGGCCATGAAACGGCGGGGCGAGAAAATTTCCATGCTCACGGCTTATGACTTTTCAATGGCGACTATCCTCGATGGTGCGGGGATTGACGTGCTTTTAGTTGGCGATTCGGCTTCCAACGTTATGGCCGGCCACGAAACCACCTTGCCCATCACCCTCGACCAGATGATTTATCATGCTTCGTCGGTTGTGCGGGCCGTGAAGCGAGCTTTCGTGGTTGTTGATATGCCTTTTGGCTCGTATCAAGGAAACTCTTCAGAGGCGCTGCGCTCCGCTATCCGTATCATGAAGGAATCGGGCGGGCACGGCATAAAAGTGGAAGGCGGCGCTGAAATCAAGGATTCCATTACTCGTATTCTGACGGCCGGTATTCCGGTGATGGGGCATCTTGGCCTCACACCACAAAGCATTTATAAGTTTGGCACGTATACCGTGCGGGCCAAGGAAGAGGTAGAAGCGCAAAAGCTTCTCGAAGACGCTATTCTGCTGGAAGAACTCGGTTGTTTTGCGGTAGTACTGGAAAAAATTCCGTCCGCGCTGGCCAAGCAGGTAGCCGAGAAACTCACAATTCCCGTTATTGGCATCGGCGCTGGCCCCGACGTAGACGGACAAGTTTTGGTTGTACACGACATGCTAGGCATTACCAAAGAATTTAAGCCTCGTTTTCTGCGCCGCTACGCCGACTTAGGTGACGTAATGCACAACGCCGTACAACGCTACATCGAGGATGTTAAAAGCCGGGACTTTCCCAGCACCGAAGAAGCCTATTAATTTAATTGCAACAAGCAAGTATCAATGAGCAGCAAGCAATTGTCATTGATACGTTCTGCGCGAACATGCGCCGATGCTCGGCTGTTGCTCACCGTTCATTGCTGATTATTTACTAGTGAATCGTCCGAATCTGTGGTCGGAGCGGAAGGAAATTCTGTTCGAAGACAATCATCTCCTCGTTATTAACAAGCCAGCCGGCCTGCTCGTGCAGGGCGACGCCACTGGCGACGAACCTCTTTCTTCGAAAGCTGAAGAGTACTTGCGCTTCAAGTACAAAAAGCCCGGTGCAGCCTTCATTGGAGTGGCGCACCGCATCGACCGGCCCGTGAGTGGCATCGTGATACTGGCCAAAACCAGCAAAGCGCTGAGTAGGCTAAATGAAATGTTTCGCGACAACAAAATTCACAAAACCTACTGGGCCTTGACCGGCAAATGCCCCGATCCGACTAGCGGCCACCTTACCCATTGGCTGGTGAAAGATCCTATTCGCAATACCACAAAAGCTTATACCGAGCGCCACGGTCAGGGCCAAAAGTCCGACCTCGACTATACCGTATTAGGACAGGCTGGCACTCGCTATCTGGTGCAGGTAAACCCAATTACAGGTCGTCCGCACCAGATTCGGGTGCAATTGGCTACCGGGTTAGGGACGCCCATTGTCGGTGATGTGAAGTATGGTTTCCTGGCTCCGCTGCCTGATGTGAGCATTGCGTTGCACGCCCGGCAATTGGAGTTGCAACACCCAGTTACCAAGGAAGACATGAAGTTTGTGGCCCCACTACCCGATATGCCGCATTGGGAAGCAGCAGTAGCATACTATTAGGCTTCGCTTCTAGGAGCTATTGCCAAAGTTATCAGTTGCCTTCAGCCCTCAACCCTCCGTGTGATTGGTGAATAGTTACTATAAGCAGTGCCTAAAGAAAACATCAATCAGAACAAGGCGTGCTTCAGTTAAAAGTAAAACTATAACAACATTTTGGCCTTTCTATTCCGAAAATTGCACTCAGTAAATACTGGCCGTAGTTTTGTGAAAGCACTTCTGAACTAAAGGCTTGCATTTGGGCTTTGCCACCTGAAGCGCCCGCATCCGACTTCGATTCTCATCTATTTTCGCCATGGCAATTCTCGTATTCTTTGTTGCCCACTACTACTTGTCGCTGTTCACGCAGACGTTCTACCTGCACCGTTACGCAGCGCACAAGATGTTCACGATGAACAAGTTTTGGGAGAAATTCTTTTTCCTGTTCACTTACATCTGCCAAGGCTCTTCGTTTCTGTCGCCGCGGGCTTATGCGTTGTTGCACCGCATGCACCACGCGTATTCGGATACCGAAATGGACCCGCACTCGCCTCATTTCTCCTCGAATGCTTTTGCGATGATGTGGAAGACCAAGGTGATTTACGGTGAAGTAGTGGAAAATACCCATGATGCTGCCAAGCGTTTTGAAGGCGACACGCCAGAGTGGAAATGGCTGGATTGGTTTGGAGGCACCGCGTATTCCCGCTTAGGCTGGGGCACGCTGTACGTGCTGTTTTATATAAATTTCGCCACGGCATGGTGGCAATACTTACTGTTGCCGATGCACTTTTTGATGGGTCCTTTGCACGGCGCTATCGTGAACTGGGGCGGCCACAAGTATGGCTACCAGAACTTCGACAACCACGACAAATCCAAAAATACGCTGGCGCTGGACTTTCTCGCCTTCGGGGAGTTGTTCCAGAACAACCACCACAAACTACCGATGCGCGTGAACTTCGGCGTGAAGTGGTGGGAATTTGACCCTACGTACGTGTTCATCTGGACCATGGACAAAGCAGGCATTATCAAAATCAAGCGCAAGCAGAAAGCGCAGAAAATGCGAGTGGCTGCATAGCTTTAGTTTACGAGCAACAAAAAAGCCTGTTCCACTTCGGAACAGGCTTTTTTGTTGCTCGTAAATGGCGTCCACTGTTATTTCTGCATCACCATTACGCCATTCATCAAGAAAGTAGTGCCCTCGGCGGCTACCATGTTGTAAACCTTTTGCACGCCGCCTGCCCGCTCCTTTTTCTGTAGCACCGTGTAGGGTTCGTACGTTTGGGAAACCTTATTGAAGCATAGAACCTCTTCTCCCTCCGTAATCTCGCTTATCTTTTTAGAGCCGCTACGCGTCATCATCGGGTGATTGGGTGTGGCTTCCAGCACTTGGCTAAGCAAGTGAATTTCGGTAGCCGAAGCACTTACTTGCTGTTGGGCCGTTGCCACTACCAGCTTGGTAAGGGCATAGTTGCTTGCTTCGTGCGCTACCAACTCCTGCACCCGCGTGACGGCAGCCTGCTTGGTTTCGGGGTCGACTGTCACTACTTGGTCGCCGGGGCGGATGTCGCGCAGCAGCTTTCGGCCGCCGTTGGCCATAGCCACTTCTTGGTCGCCGGGGAAGCAAATATCGTTGCCGTAGGTGGCCGATTCCACTTTCAGGTCTTTGCCTTGGTTGATGTTCTTGTACTGCTGAAAACTCATCTCCTTGGACAGCACGTAAGAGAGCTTGAGCACAAAATTCTTTTCTTCCTTGTCGATGGCATGAATGTCCTCGAAGTATTGCTCCCACACGTTGCCGGCCGCCGTGAAGTCGGGTACTAGTACTTGGTAGCGCTTGCCTTTTTCGTTGGCGTAGCACACCATCAGCCCTATTTCCTGCATGCCCTCTTTGGCGAGCAGCTTATAGAGGTCGATGCGCTTCTTTAAGCCGTCGTCGCCGGTAATGAAGTAGGGCTTGCGCGTTTCGTAGCGGTCCAGGATGTAGGCGTTTTCAAACTTGACGTAGGTTTCAGTACCCGGGTCCTTGATCTGAAATGTTTTGGCCTTTTTATACTCGTCCAGGGTCAACGGGCGCGGATTGGTTTGCGCCTGTGCGGCCCCCACGCTGGCTAGCGAGAAAGCCAAGGTTAGTAGCTGTTTACGCATATTCAAAAGCTTTATTTACAGATAGTAGGGTTAGGACAGTTGCTTGAAGGCCGCGGCAAAAGCCTGCATTTCATCCATGCGGCCAATGCTGACCCGACACCAGTCTTGGTTGTTGAACTTCCAATTACGGATGCCGACTCCGCGCTGCGCCATTTCTTCTACGAAGCGCTTGCCGTCCATCTTCAGTGGAAACATCACGAAGTTGGCCGACGACGGGATGTAGGAGTAGCCTTCCAACTTTAGCGTGTCGTAGAGAAACTGGCGGGAGGCTAGAGTCTTCTGCAAAGCCTCTTTCATAAATGCCTGATCTTGGTAGGCGACGAGTGCGCCCCGTATAGCCGGCGCCGAAATGCTCATGCCCCCCACGGCATACTTGCTCAGGATTTTGATGGTCTCGGGCTGTGCCACGATGTAGCCGACCCGCATGCCCGCAAAGCCATAGAGCTTGGAGAAGGTACGCGCCACAATTACGTTCTGCCCCTTCTTCACCGCCTCAATCATCGTGACGCTCTGCGGGTCGGGCAAGTAGTCGATGTAAGCCTCATCAATGAAAACGGGCACTTTCTGGGATACTCGCTCCGTGAAGGCCTTAAGCTTGGCGGCATCCAGCACCGTCCCGGTTGGGTTGTTTGGGTTGCATAGGTACATGAGGGCGGTAGTAGCGTCCACCTTCTTCTCCATGGCCTCAAGGTCGAGCTTATACTCGGTTGTTAGCGGCACCTCCACGATGGTGGTACTAAGGTCTTTGGCGCTATCCGGCAAATCCCGGTAAGACGGCGCCCCGGTAATGATGGCCCCGCCTTTCCGGGAAAAGTGGATGGCGGCGGCTTGAAGCAACGGGCTGGAGCCGGCATCTACTAGTATATGCTCGGGCGTGACCCCCTCAAATGTGGCAATCTTCTGCACCAGCTCCCGCGCGTACATAGCCGGGTACTGATAACTGGTCGATAGCGCCTCCATCATCGCCTGCTTCACCTTTTCCGAAGGCCCAAACGGATTCTCATTCGCCAGCAGCCGCGCCTTTATTTGCGGCGGACTACCCAACAAGGCCGCTTCATCCGTCAGTTGCTCGCCGAGAGCGGAGACGGGCGGACTTGCTGCCAAAGCGGTAAGTCCCGAAGGTAACAAGGTAAGGCCACCGGCCAGCAGCGCGCCGGATTTCAACCAGGCACGCCGATTCATTGAAGTTTTCATAGTACTTAGGAGTTAGAAGGTTGTTCTGAAATTAATGGCCGCTCGTACTCGGGTAGCTGATGCGCTGCGCGCTTAAGCGCCCGTGCACGGCCGTCGCTACGCTCCGCGCCGACTCGAACGCGCCGGCCATCCAGGCGGTGAGGTAGGTGGTGTGTTCTCCGGCGAAATACACGTTTTTCTCTGGTTTCAGTAAGGCTGCGTAGTGCGTTTTGCGCTCGTCGGCGCTGTAGAGCGCCCAGCCACCGAGGCTGTAGGGCTGCTTTTGCCAACTTACGGAAAAAGACTGCTCAAACTCCTTGGCATATTGCGGGTGCACGAGCTGCCCTTTTTGCAGCGCCAGCTTTTCCCGCTCCTGGTAAGTCAACTCGCCGACCTTCTTGGCCTTCTCGTTGAAATTGTAGTAGCCAATCAATATCCCCTTCTTGCTTAGGTAGTCGTAAGACGGGTAGAAGATCTGCGTCAATTCGTTGTTGGTGTGCGTGATGCCGCCAAAGATTTGCTCGTCTTCCTCCCAGAACCGCCGCTTGAACTGCAACCCGATTTTACTGGTCTGGATGTAAGGCACAAAGTCGATGGCGCGACTGACATCCGCCGAAAAGTTGTGACTGATGTTGCTAAGCACAGGCAACGGCAACGTGCAGATGCACAGGTCGCCCGTCAATTCGTGCGTACCCTTCTGGTCTTTGTAAGTAACTTTCACGCCTTCCGGCTGGTTCTGAATAGCTATTACTTCGGCTCCCAGTTGAATACTGCCCGCCACTTTCTTTTCCAGCGCTTTGGCAATCTGCTCCATGCCGCCCACGGCCTGGAACATCGTCATTTGCAACTCGTACGTATACTCCGCCACGTTGTAGAAATCGGGGTCCAGCAAACCCGATTGAATAATTTCGGCCAGTTTAAGTGGATTTCCGAGCTTACCGGCTTTCGAACCGGCTCCCGGCGCCTCGGAGTAGCCGCGCCGGGCCGAGGCTTTATAGAGCTTGTCGATATCCAGGCCTCCTTCGGCTCGCAAGTACTCCAGCACCTTGGCGGCATCCTCCGGCGTAAGGCCGGTTTCCAGTTTTTTCTGATCGAGCGCCTTGGCCAGCAACTCGCTCATGTAGCCGCGCATATCATTGTGTACTTCCCGGGCGCGCACTTTCTGGTTAGACAAAGTTCCTTTGCCTTCCGCGTAGTAATAAGTGCCCTCATTCACATTGTTATAGACCTCTAGCGGCACGCCCAGTTCCCGGCAGTAGTGCATGGTGAGCTGGTGGTGGTGCGGAATGCGCGACGGGCCGGCGTTGAAGTAGAGTCCCTCATCGAAGCGCGCGGTCTGGGGCGGATTAGTTGTTTCCGTTGCGGTAGCACCCCTCCGGACGCTCCAGCAGCGGCCACCCGTGCGGGTGCGAGCCTCCAGAATGGTACAGTGGTAACCTAGCTTGGTAAGTTCGTACGCTGCCGTCATACCGGCTAGCCCGGCGCCGAGAATCAGAACGTGCTTGCCCTTACCGCTGCCCCGCAATTGAAAGGCATGTGCCGGGGCGGCGGGCAATAGATTTAGCGCCAATATAGCCGGATACGCCGCGGCACCTAAAACAGCACTTTTGGTTAAGAAGTCTCTGCGTGATAAAGATTTCAAAATCTGTATGCGTTGGTAGCATTCATAAGCTAGCAATACTTATGCGCACTTAAAAACTTGTTAACTAAAATAGATTTTCTGCTATTAATTTGTTAAGGGCACTTAATCAGCAGCTTACAAAAGTTGTTTGGAAACCCAAAGTACGAGTTCAGGCTTGTACCCTGCCTTAGCTGCCGTTGAGGTCAGGGGCCGCTTGGTTGGCACGCTGAGGCGGCCGTTATAAGCGCTATATTTTTGTGTGCTCTTCCTCGCTTCAAGCAAATCTTTGAAATCAGTATAGTTAACTAGCGCTTTTCCTTTTACCTTTGCACCTCATTTTCAATCAGACGCACGAGATGCGTCGCTTAACCAACTTGGTTTATGGCAGTTAAAATCCGCCTCGCCCGTCGTGGCCGCAAAAAGGCCGCTCAATTCGATATCGTTGTTGCCGACTCCCGCTCCCCGCGTGACGGCCGCTTTATCGAGAAACTTGGCACCTACGACCCCAACACAAACCCTGCTTCCATCAATTTTGATGGCGACAAGGCGTTCGATTGGATCATGAAAGGCGCACAGCCTACCGATACGGTTCGGGCCATGCTCTCTTATCGTGGTGTTCTTTACCGCAAGCACTTGCAGCTAGGTGTTATCAAAGGTGCTATTTCGCAGGAAACTGCCGACCAGCGCTACACCGACTGGAAAGAGCAGAAAGATGCTAAGATCGAAGGCAAGCGTAGCTCGCTTGGCTCGGCTAAAGACGATGCTCGTGTAGCTCGTCTGGCTGCTGAAACCAAAGTAAAGGAAGCTCGTGCTGAGGCGCTGCGTAAGAAAAACACGCCAGCTCCCGTGGAAGCTCCTGCTGCCGAAGGTGAAACCGCCGACGCTGAAGCTTCAGCCACAACTACCGAAGAAGCTAGCGCTTAAGCTTTTTGCTGGTAATCGAAGGAGAGGTGATTAGGAATTGAGTGATTGGAATGCGCCGGCTTCTGATTACTCGCTCCTAATCACCTCTCCTCATTTACTGAACTTTCTACCCTTATGACCCTCGACGACTGCTATTTGCTCGGTTCCATCGGTAAGCCCCACGGCCTGAAAGGGTTTGTCATGGCTTTTTTGGATGTAGATGACCTTGATGCGTACCGCAAGGTGAAATCGGTATTAGTGGAAATGCCTGCTACTCCCGGCAAGTTGACTACCTACGAGGTGGAAAAGCTCCAACCGCAGGCCGAGAACCGAGCTTTACTAAAACTAAAGGGTATTGACCGAATAGAGGAAGCGGAACCCCTACGCAATGCCAAGCTTTACCGCCCGCTAGAGGAGTTGCCTAAGTTGGAAGAAGACCAGTTCTACTTCCACGATGTAATCGGCTACACGGTAGTAGACGAGCAATTAGGTGAGTTAGGAGTCGTGGAAACCTTTTACGAGCTACCTCAGCAAGACTTGCTAGCCATGCGCTACAAAGGCCAAGAAGTGCTGATTCCGGTAGTAGACGAGTTGATTTCTCATGCCGACCAAGTGGGCAAGAAGCTGCACGTGCAACTACCCGAAGGCCTGCTTGACGTGTATCTTACACCACCCTCCCGCGAGCGGGACGAACCCGACGAATTCGACGAGGCATAGCCTACTTTCCTAAGCTCGTATGCGTATCGACATCGTAACGTGCCAGCCGGATTTGCTGGTCAGCCCCTTCGCGCATTCCATTGTGAAACGCGCCCAGGACAAAGGGTTAGCCGAAATTCACCTGCACGACTTACGCCGCTACGCCATCAACAAGCACGGGCAGATCGATGACTACGTGTTTGGCGGTGGGGCCGGCATGGTGCTACGAGTTGAGCCGATTGCAGCTTGTTTTGACGAGTTACTGGCCCAGCGCAGATACGATGCCGTCATCTACATGACCCCCGACGGAGAAACCATGCGGCAGCCGCTGGTCAACCGCCTGTCGCTGGCAGACAACTTGCTGGTTCTGTGTGGCCACTATAAAGGCGTAGATGAACGAATCCGGCAAGCCTACATCACCCACGAAATTAGTGTTGGTGACTATGTACTGAGTGGTGGCGAGTTGGGCGCGGCGGTGCTAGTCGATGCGGTGGTCCGTTTATTACCGGGCGTGCTGGGCAACGAGGAATCAGCGTTAAGCGATTCGTTTCAGGATAACCTGTTGGCGCCACCGGTATATACTCGTCCGGCGGAATGGCGGGGGCAAGAAGTACCAGAGATTTTGCTCTCCGGCAATACCCCCCAAATTGATGTCTGGCGGCATGATCAGGCGTTGGAGAGAACCCAAAAGCGCCGCCCAGATCTTTTACACGAGTAACCAAGCCCTTAAGTAACTGAGCATTTTCGGCTAACGACCCGTCAATAAGGTAGTACTGATTCACTCAGCCACTCAGTTACTTGCAACGGAAGTTGCAATCATCAAACAAGAGCGCTATATTTGCGCCTCTTTACCCGAAACCATAGACGGCGCGGCCGTCCTTTCACAGTTTTTTCAGCCATGAGCGTACTACTCGATTTTATTCAGCAGGAATCCCAGGAGCGCCGCGCCAGCTTCCCTAGTTTTGCTGCCGGCGACACGATCAACGTCCACGTAAAGATTCGCGAGGGCAACAAGGAGCGTATTCAGCAGTTTCAGGGTGTCGTTATTCAGCGTAAGAACCCTAACTCCAACGGTGAGACATTTACCGTTCGTAAGATTTCCAACCAGATTGGTACCGAGCGTATTTTCCCTCTCTTGTCGCCCAACATCGACAAAATCGAGGTAATCCGCCGTGGCAAAGTCCGTCGGGCTCGTCTGTTCTATCTGCGTGGTTTGTCGGGCAAAGCGGCTCGTATCAAAGAGAAGCGTTTAAACATAGCCGAAAAGGTTACTGCTTAAGCTCTCTGCTAGTCATAAAAAAGCCGGCCCGCTCTTTACAGAGCGGGCCGGCTTTTTTATGACTAGCTCGGATTGCTCTAACGATTCGCAGAGTCCTTCTGCAAGTCTTCTTCACTTGAGGCTTGTGGATTTTGCACTTGCTTGGCAGCTTTCAGCAGGTTCTCGCCTAGCTTCGTGACGCGTTCCGAGGTATTCGGGTTGTCGGCGAATATGGCCGCCTTGATCGTATTCTCGCCAAGACGTCCTAGGAGTTGCCCTACTAGCTTGGAGTCAATGGAACCACCACCGAAGTGCGCTTTCAGGGCCTGCAAATCAACTACTATCTGATGTAGTTCGGGGTTGCTGACATCTTTTACATCTTCTATCCAGCGTTGCAATGCGTTGTCGAGGCCGGCGCGGTTGGTTTCCTCGAATAGGTCACCGGTCAGAATTTTGCTGGTGCCGTCGAGGTGGTTCTGGTGTTGAGTGTCGTCTTTGGGCTGTTTGTGGAAGGACATGGCGCTGTAATTGGGCCGCCGTAGCGGGATTAGAAAGTACTGCCTGTGCAAACGACGGGTACCTAGCAAAGGTTGTAGCGCAGCCATACGCAACAGATCGTTACTTTCGTTTCTGTGTCGTCTCGTCCCTTGTTGCCCCATATGAAAAAACTTATAATCGGCTTCTGGCTGACTGCGCTACCCTTACTGGTACTGGCGCAGCCCACAGCCAAACCCGTGGCCCCTACCGCTTATTGGCAGCAACAGGTCAACTATTCTATTGACGTAACGCTAAACGACCAGCAGCATGTACTAACGGGCCGTGAAGAGTTGGTATACACCAATAACTCTCCTTCGGCCCTTCCCTTCATCTGGTTCCATTTGTGGCCCAACGCTTACCGCGACGACAAGACTGCTTTTGCTCGGCAACAACTCCGTAATAATAGCCGCAAGTTTCACTTTTCAACTGCCCAACAGCGCGGCTTTATCGACCAGCTTGACTTTCAGGTGAATGGGCAGCCTGCCAAGTTAGAGTATGACCCTGAAAGCCCGGATATGGCCAAACTGCTGTTGCCGCAGCGGCTGGCCGCTGGCGCCAGCGTTACAATCACCACGCCGTTTCGGGTGAAAATTCCCGATTCCTTCTCGCGCTTCGGCCATGTAGACCAGAGTTATCAGATCACGCAGTGGTACCCCAAGCCAGCCGTCTACGACCGGAAAGGCTGGCACCCGATTCCTTATCTCGACCAAGGCGAATTCTACTCGGAGTTTGGCTCTTTTGATGTTCGTATTACCCTTCCCGCCAACTACACCGTGGGTGCTACCGGCGTGCTGCAAAACGCGGAAGAGCAAACCCGTCTCGACCAGTTGGCCGCGGCCACAGCACTCAAGAAAACCGCAGCAGACTTCGGCGACGACCTAACGTTTCCTGCTTCCGCCACCGCAACCAAAACATTGCGCTACGTGCAGGACCGCGTACACGATTTTGCCTGGTTTGCCGACAAGCGCTTCAACGTACTGAAAAGCGGCGTCACGCTGCCCTCGGGTCGGCAGGTAGCCACGTGGGTGATGTTCACCAACAAGGAAGCTGCTAAGTGGCGGAAAGGCCTCCAGGACGTCGACTCGGCTGTGGTATATTACTCGCGTTGGGTAGGCGAATATCCCTATAGCGCCGCCACTGCCGTAGATGGCGCCCTGAGCGCCGGCTCGGGCATGGAGTACCCCATGGTAACTGTCACGGAGCCAGCAGCAATTGTGCACGAAGTAGGCCATAACTGGTTTTATGGCATCCTGGCGTCCAATGAGCGAGACTTTGGCTGGATGGACGAAGGTGTAAACTCTTATGTAGAAAACCGTGTGGCCGAATTGCACGGAGAAAGTGGTGGCATTTTGGCGGGCCTGCCTACTACAGGTACCGGCGCACGGCTCCTTAGCATCGACGGCCTGCCCAACTCGGCGCTGAGCCATATTCCCTACCAAGCAGTAGCTAGCCGTGGCCTCGATCAGCCAATCAGCAACGTTACTTCGGCCGATTACGGCAAGCTCAATTACGCCGTCATCATGTATGGCAAGACGGCGTCTTTGCTGAAGTACTTGGCAGCGTATTTGGGGCAGGCAAAGTTCGATGTAGCTATGCGCGCTTACTACGAGCAGTGGCAGTTCCGCCACCCCTATCCAGAGGATATGCAGGCAGTATTCGAGCAAACCGCTGGTCAGAAACTAACTTGGTTTTTTGGGCCAATGCTCAATGGCACCTACCGCTACAACGCCGTAATAGCCAAGTCGAAGCAGGAAAAAGGGCAGCGTAAAGTACTGATTCGCAATGACTCCCCTACTCCTTTCCCATTTCCAGTCGCTACGCTCGATGCGCAAGGCAGGGTGCTAGAAACGCAATGGACAGTTCCTTTCACCAATACCGATGAAGACGACAGTGCCGTGCTACGGTTTCGGGAAGAAGGCGTAGCAGCCATTGTTGCCGATCCTGAATATCTCACGCCCCAACTTAATCGGCGCGACGACCACTTGCGGACTGCTGGGTTTCTGCGGGCCTTAGAGCCAGTGAAATTACGACCCGTGATAAGTCCGGAGCGTTGGGACCGAGCGGCTGTCAATTGGTTTCCCGTACTGGGCGCTAACACGTCAGACAAGTTTATGCTAGGCGCTGCTTTTTACAATAGCCCGATTAACGTTAAGAAGTTCAGCTACTTAGCTATGCCTATGTACAGCTTCAATCAGAAGGAGCTAAACGGTATTGGTTTTTTGAACCTGAATATTTTACCGGTTCAAGTTACGCGCCGAGCCGTGCTGGGCGTCGTAGTACAGCGCTTCGAGCGTTATCGTAAGGTGGAACCAAGTTTGACGCTTCAGTTGCCCCACACAGCCTTCGACAAGCCGCAGCACACTGTGAAGCTAGCCAATACAGCTGTCTACAACCAAGACGCGCGTGTTACGGCTAGTATTCAGTCGTTGGAGTATGGCTTAGGCATCAGTAATGCCCTTCGCCGTTGGAATGCACATGCCGAACTCAACTATTTTACCCCCAACCTTTCCGAAGATAATAAGCGCACGGTAGCGGCATTAGTTCGGGCTGAAGTTAACCACATACGGTATTATTCGCCCAAAAAGACTTTTTCAATACGTTTGTTCGGGGGCAGCTTCTTGCAAAAGGCTAACGATGCACCTTTTGCCATGGGTCTGAGCGGTAGCTTCGACTACCGCCGTCAAACTATGTTCCTCGACCGACAGCAAATTTCGCCAAGCTTAGCCAGACAGGAGCACCAGTTCGATGATCGTGACGGTGCTTTCAAAGCCAATGTACCGGTCGCAAGTCGTCGCTGGCTTACTACCCTTAATTTGCAGGCTGATTTGCCAGTAACTCCACTTGGCGTATTCGCGGATTTTGGGGCTACTAAGGAGAAAATCCAGGTGGTGGCGGGCCGCAGCCCACAACGGCTGTATTATGACGCCGGAGTGAGCTTGCCCCTTATCAATCGGGTACTGAGCTTTTATTTTCCGGTGGCCGGCTCCCAGTACAGCAACGGATTTCCTTCCTCTCGCAAGGACTTCACCAATCACATCCGCTTCGTGCTGCGCCTCGACCAATTAAATCCGTTTCGGTTGCTCGATGAGCAGCTAGCTCACTAGTCTATTTTTATTGTTCCTCTTTTCACGTGTCTGGCATGCGCTATTCCGGTGGCTTCGTAGTGTTGTTGCTGAGTGAGCTGTTTGGAGGCTGCACCCCACACTACGAAGAGCTGCCCACCTTTTCGGCGGAGCGGAAGCTTTTGCAGGTGGTTGTAGAAATGCCAGCCGGAACCAACCATGCCCGCCACTACGACCCAACCAGCCACGACTTCGTGTCCGTACGTCGGGCTGGCCTCGATTTGGTTGTCGAGTTTCTGCCGTGCCCCGGCAACCAAGGCTTTATACCCGGCACCCGCTTAGGTGCAGCCGCTAGGCCTTTATCGGCGCTTGTACTTGCAGAAACTCAACCAGCGAGTACTATACTGGAAGTAGTACCCATAGGTATGCTCACGCTCGACGACAATGGCGTGCTAAAGCCGATAATACTGGCGGTACCAGCCCGCCCTAGTCAGCAAATTTTACCTGACGTAGTTACCTGGCAAGCTCTAATTAGCCGCTATCCAGGTGCTCGAGAAGTCATCCGGCAATGGTTTTTGCACCAAGGGCGCCCTAACGAAATACGAATTGCGAGTTGGAAAGACGAAAAAGCAGCCGAAAAGCAAGTGAAAGAGGCTATGAACTGAACCACAGCCTCTCTTGAAATAGTAGCAACAACAAGAAACAGATACTTATTTAGTCTGTCAGCAAGAGGTGGACAGGACCTAGTTTTGTTTTACAGCTTGATAGAATAATGATATATTAGACAAGAGTTTATAGGCAAAACCAGATATGGTAGTAAAACGAGAAAGCCGCTCCTACGGAAGCGGCTTTCTTGCTAATGGCCTGTACAATTTGACAGCACGTTAGTATCTAGACTCGTTGCTACTATTCAATCTTGTTCATGCGCTCTTTTACGGCCTCTAGCGCAACGCGCATGTTTACAATGTCGGCGCGAGCTGCTTCCTGCTCCTTAAGGTTCAAGTCTACCTGGTTGTTGTACTGAAGCAATTCAGCGGCATTCTGAGCCAATTGCTGCTGAATTTCAACCTTCTTCAACTTGTTCTTGTCAATGTCTTTTTTGATGGCATCCGATTTTTGAATCACTGCCATATGGTTGTTCTGCGATGACACCAGGGACTTTTCCGCTTCGGCTACCTGCACGGCAAGGTCCTCACGGTACAGCATCCGAGCGAAGTCTTTTAGGTACTTCTCGCTGGCTTTCCACTGTACAGGGGTAGCTTCTTTGCTTAGATAAGCATTGCCTAAGTCGATAGACCACCATACCGACGTACCGGTAGGAGTGGCGTCTACCTTGCTGATCACGCGAACAGGCGTCTTCGAAACATCTTCGATAACAACACCTTCAAGTTGGTAAACGCCCTTGTCGGCCTTCACTTTGTTGCCGAACTGCGTGTCAAGATGCTTTTTCCAGGAATCATCTACGCGCTTACTGTCCAACTGAATAGTTACGCGCTGGCCTTTACGGGGAATCCCTTTGATAGCCATGTCCGTTTCATCAACGGGTGATTTCTGTGCGTAGCCAGTCGCCGTCAGCACAAAAAACAACAGGGAGAGGAGTACGCCTTTTTTCATGTGAATGAGGTAATTAATGATACGTTAGTCTCGTTTAAGTCCGGTTTTTACATTTCGGCTCTTCAAATTTAACTACTCCCCATACATCTCCCTACGCCTTGGAATGTTTTTTTTTGGTTAAATGATCTTTTATTAAATAGGTTATACCACATGTTGATAAACTGACAAAAATGCTATTTATCAGCCATCTCAAGTCCTCTCCCAAAGACACGTGAATTCCGAAACAAAATCAACTACTCGCGGTTTCCTTCTCCTATGCCTGTAACTGTCTGCCGAAAAGAACACTTCAATGCCGCGCACCGTCTGCATAATCCTGCCTGGAGCGACGAGCAGAATCAACGCATTTTTGGTAAATGCAACAACCCTCACTACCACGGCCACAACTACGAGCTCATCGTACGCCTGACTGGGGAAACCAATCCGGAAACCGGCTACGTGTATGACATGAAGCGGTTGAGCGACCTCATTAAACGCGAAATTCTGGATACCTTTGATCATCGGAACCTAAATCTGGACACCGAGGAATTCCGTCAGCTTAACCCAACCGCCGAGAATATTGCGGTTGTTATCTGGAATCGGTTGCGTGAGCATTTAGATCCCCAACTGAGCCTCTCGGTTACTTTGTATGAGACCGAGCGCAACTTTGTAGAATATCATGGATAAATCTGTGCCTAGCCCAGTTGGGGGTACCCCACCCGTCGATACCCACCTCTCGGCTGATTTACGCACTCCACTCCGCTCCGACGCCTTTGCTCTCTCCGATGAGGAAAAGATAGCCGGTATAACCGAGCACTTTCGCGAGATTATGCACCTGTTGGGCCTCGACTTAACCGATGACAGCCTAGCGGGCACGCCTCGCCGAGTGGCCAAAATGTACGTGCAAGAGTGGTTCCGGGGACTCTCGCCGGACCATCGACCGGAGGTGCGTCTTTTTGACAACCGTTATCAATACGAACAGATGCTGGTGGAGCGCGACATTACGCTTTTCTCTTGCTGTGAGCACCACTTTGTTCCTATTATTGGTAAGGCTCACGTGGCTTACTTGCCCGGAGAGCATGTAGTTGGTCTAAGCAAGCTCAATCGTGTCGTGCAGTATTATGCTCGTCGGCCACAAGTGCAGGAGCGCCTCACCCGTCAGATTGCCGAAGAACTGAAACACGCACTTCATACCGATAATGTGGCGGTACTTATTGAAGCCGACCATTTGTGTGTGATGAGCCGCGGAGTAAACGACACCAGCAGTTCCACCCTTACGGCGGAGTACGGGGGCGTTTTTGGAGAGGATGCCGCTTTGCGAGCCGAATTTTTGCGCTTGATTGGCAAATGAGTTTTAAGGCAGATTGCAGGTTTTTCTGGTTTTAGTTATAGGTTGCCGTATGTTTTCAATCTAGGCACCCGAAAGCAGCTCTTTGCCCTGCAACTACACACCTCAAGCACCCTACGCCATGTCTCGTAAAGTCCTCATCAGCGGTGGTACAGGAATGATTGGCACCCGCCTTGCCGAGATGCTTATTGATGCGGGCTACGAGGTAGCACTGCTTAGTCGGCAGCCTAGCACTGGCCACTACCGCAGCTTTCGTTGGGATTTGCGAGCAGGCACTATCGACGAAGCCGCTGTGCCCTACGCCGATTACGTTATTAATTTGGCTGGCTCCAGCGTTTCAGATGGCAAATGGACTGAAGAGCGCAAACGCGAAATTCTAACGAGCCGCTTGGGCGGTACCGCTTTATTGGCCCGTGAGTTAGCCAAGGATGGCCACCATGTGCGGGCGTTTGTTTCAGCCTCGGCCATTGGCATTTACGGGGATAGTGGCGACCAAGTAGTGAACGAAGAAACGTCTCCCGCTTCGGCCACTGATTTTCTGGTGGATGTTTCGCAGCGCTGGGAGTTAGCGGCGCACGATGTGGAACGCCTCGGCATCCGGACTATTATTACTCGTATAGGCATTGTGTTGAGCCCGGAAGGCGGGGCGCTGGTGCCGCTGGCACGTACCGTGAAGATGATGGCTGGTGCACCGCTTGGCACTGGTCGGCAGTACATGTCCTGGATTCACCTCGACGACCTGTGCCGCCTCTTGATGCAGATGCTAGAGGAGCCGCAGTGGCAAGGCACTTACAATGCTGTTTCGCCGAACCCCGTCACCAACAAAGAATTCACGGAAACCTTGGCCAGCGTCCTACACCGCCCGTTGGTGTTGCCCAAGGTGCCGGAGTTTGCTCTGAATCTGATGATGGGCGAAATGAGTGAAATTGTGTTAGCCAGCCAGCGAGTTAGCGCCGAGAAAGTACTTCGGCAGGGCTTCACATTCGAATATCCCCACCTGAAGCCAGCGCTGGAGTCGTTTTACGAAGAGGAGTAACGGCGGCTGATGCGAACGTTGTTGCGAGTACCGCTGGTTTTTGCACAAACTGAATAGCAGAAGTAAAGTGTTGCCAATAGCAACATGCTATGCAACTATCTAGGAGGAACTAGGCTCCTCTTTACATGAAAAAAACCTTACTCCTGTTGTCTGCGGCCACACTATTATCCTCTGCCACCTGCTGTCGAGAAGATGTTGAAATGCCGAGCCCGTCCCAACCAATAGCCTGCACGCTCGTGCCCGAGCCAGGCATGTGTAACGCGGCGTTTGTTCGCTACTACTACGATCCTAAAGAAAAGAAGTGCAAACAGTTCGTTTGGGGTGGTTGTAACGGTGTCGTACCTTTCGTTACGCTACAAGAATGCTTGGACTGCGGCTGCGACCAATCCAACAACTAACTTTTACAAGCTGTCCGGTACGGGCAAGGCGCCACTGTTGAGGTTTTCCAGCAGATTATCTACCACAATCGTATCGACGGCCTCGGGCTGACGACGGCGCGGCTGCTCGGAAACGCATTGGTAGCGGCGCGTGATTTTGCCGGGGTACTTCGGGAACGGACCCATGGTAATGCCGAGGTCGGAATCCTCGTATACTTTCTCCATATACGTGCCGAAGATGGGTAATGCCGTACGGCCGCCTTCGCCCTGCTGGGAGCCCTGAAAGTGGATGCTCCGGTCTTCGCCGCCCACCCAAACGCCCGTGACAAGGTCTTTGGTGACGCCCATGTACCAGCCGTCGGAGTAGTTGGAAGTGGTACCGGTTTTGCCGCCAATCTGGTTGTTTTTCTTCCACAATTCATACTCCCACAGGGCCTGCGAAGTGCCACCCGGCTCGTCCATGCCGCCGCGCAGCATGTAGAGCATCAGCCACGCCGTTTCCGGCGGGATGGCGCGTCGTTGCTTGGGGTCGAATTGCTTGATGACGTTGCCGTTGCGGTCCTCGATGCGCGTCACAATCATAGGGTCGGACTGAAACCCTTGGTTGACGAAGGTGCTGTAGGCATTCACCATTTCGTACACGCTCACGTCGCCGCCCGATCCGAGGCCGATGCTAGGCACGGGCAGCAGAGGGCTCTTGATGCCTACTTTATGGGCATATTTGGCCACGTTGTCCCACCCAACCCGTTCGGTTAGTTGCGCCGTAACCGAATTCACGGAACGGGCCATAGCTTGGCGCAGCGTCATATTGATGCCCGTGTACTCGCGCGTCACGTTGTCGGGCTTCCACTCCATATCCTTGCCGTTCTCAACGTAGTTGATGGTTACACGCTTATCCTGAATTCGGTCGCAGGGGGCGTAGCCGTTGTCGATGGCCGTGAGGTAGACGAACGGCTTGAAGGTGGAGCCGGCCTGGCGCTTGCCTTGCTTGACATGGTCGTACTGGAAGAACCGATAGTTGAGGCCGCCTACCCACGCCTTTATCTGGCCGGTGAAGGGGTCCATGGTCATCATGCCGGCGTGCAGGAAATGCTTGTAGTACGCCAGCGAATCGAGCGGGGAAAGGAGCAGCGTGGTGTCGCCGTCGCCTTTCCAGGTGAATACTTTGGTGGGGTGCTTGTGGTGCAAAGCCGAATCGAGGCGGGCAGGCTGGCCTTTGTAGCGTTCGGCCAGGGCCTTGTACTGCTCGGTTCGCTTCATCTGGGTTTCAATGAAGTTGGGAATTTCATTGCCATCCTCGTCCACCCACGGGTTCTTGTCACGGTTGCGCCAGAAACGGTCGAACTGCTGTTGCAGCCGCTTCATCCGGTCCTGCACCGATTCCTCAGCGTACTGCTGCATCCGCGAATCGATGGTGGTGTAGATTTTCAGCCCGTCGCGGTACATATCGAAGCCATTCTTCTCGCACCACTCGTTTACGAACTGGCTCACGGCCCCGCGGAAATACGTAGGCGGGCCGTCGATGTGCTGCTCGAACTGGTACCTGAGCTGGATAGGCTGCGCCTGGAGCGCGGCAACTTCGGCGACGGGCAGCACGCCTGCCTGCCCCATGCGCGTGAGCACCAGGTTGCGGCGCTTGCGGGCCGCCTCGGGGTGAAAGCGCGGGTTATAGGCCGTTGGGTTGTTGAGCATACCCACGAGCGTGGCGGCTTGCTCGGCCGTGAGGCTGTCGGGGGAGGTGCTAAAGAACGTTTTGGCGGCTACTTTGATACCGTAGGCTTTCGAGCCGTACTCCACCGTGTTGAAATACATCCGCAGTATCTCCTCTTTGGTGTAGCGGCGCTCCAGCTCCACGGCCGTGAGCCACTCTTTGGTTTTGCTGATGAGTGTACTCACCCCCGGAATGTAGCCGAGGCCACCACGGGTTTCGCCACGGCGGGTTTTATAGAGGTTCTTGGCGAGCTGCTGGGTGATGGTGGAACCACCGCCGCTGGGGTTGCCGCTCAACACCCCCGTAGCAGCGCGGCCTAAAGCCGTCAGGTCGATGCCGGAATGCTCGTAGAAGCGGACGTCTTCGGTGGCAATGAGGGCTTTGATGAGAAGCGGCGAAATCTTGTTCAACGTCACCGGCACGCGGTTTTCGCGGAAATATTTGCCGATCAGCACCCCATCGGCGGTGTAGATTTCCGAGGGCTGCTCCACCTTGGGGTCTTCCAGCTCTTCTAAACTAGGCGACTTGCCGAAGAGGAACATGAAGTTCATGCTCACCAGGATAGGATAAAGCAGAAACGTGCCGACGCCCAACACAAAAAAGGCCCAGATGGCACGCGTTACGCGGTTCGACCAAGGACGGCGCGGTCGGGGAATGGGGTTCGTTTTCAGCGTTTCTGGAGCGGACATTCAGAGCAGATTGGGCGGCGGCGTCCTGGGGTGACAGGTCAAGAAGTGGTAAATATACCAGTTAGGCGCGGGCTGACCGGTCGTTTCTGTCGTTTTGCCACGGAATCGGCCTTACTACAAAGCTTTATATTATTGAAAACAAGCAACTTACCACTCTAGATACTCGACCTCGTTTCTTTCAGTGCCTAACAACGAAATAGTGGATGCATATGGTGTATTGAGGTAGGGCACGCAGCTCTAAATACTGGTCAGCCCCACAGCAACGCTACAATCACTAGCAACACCGCTAGCCCCACACCTATTGCGGTAGCCCCAATGGCTGCCAAATACCACATCAGCCGCCAACCCGGATGCTCGACGTGCATGGCCACCTGCCACAGCCACACAATACCTACCGGCGGCAACGTAACGAGGCATGCCATGGCAATCCATTCCGCCACTGTGGCAGCAGCAGGCGTGTTTGGGAAAAGCTCTTTTTCAAGCTTGATGCTAACGAAAGCGCCAATCAGTGCCCCCAGCATCCACCACAAGGAAGTAGGTACCAGGCGTAACGCGCGGGCAGCAAAGGTTTGGAGATAATTCATTGGAAACTACAGTCACCGACAGCGCAGAGCACCATCTTAAAGCAGAGAAATAGCCAAGGAACAAGCGTAGCCACATGGAACAGCACACATATCTTCAAAACCAAGCTGCGCTTGGTTTCTTCGGTGTTATAGCGTGCGCTATTCCACAGCGGCTTGGTGCTCAGCTGAAAGACAAACCAGTTGCTTACTACTGGCAGAATCAGCCACACCCATTCATTGTGCACCAAGCTGTTATAGTTGTTGTACTGCTGCCTATTCCCGATGCCTGAGTAGCACCATTCAGGCCATTGCGTCCAAAGCCACTGCACCGCCACTACGGCAACCAATACCCCCAGCGCCCGACCAGGCGAAGGTAGAGCAGGGTAATTGTCGGGCGTAATCATAAGCGTGCTGCGCTTTCCACTTTGTGCCCGCTATGAACCGCTTCTGCCAAGGCAATTAAGCTCACGCCCATTCCCACTAGATAGCCGACACTCAGCAACCCGGCTGCTTCATGCAGTTCGGCCTTCATTTCCGCCGACTGAAACAAGAGCACGCAAAAGAATTCGTGCACAAAGCTGAAGCTCCACAGCAACAAGGCGCGGTGCGGGTTGCTGGTGCCGCGCACCAGCCGCCAGCGCAGGAAGTACAGGAGCAAGCCCGGAATGGCGACGCCGAACAGGACCCCAAAAACCAGCCAGATATTCATACCCAGAATGGTTAGCGTATCCTTGAGTTGTTGCGCAGCCGTCAGCCAGCAACTCAGTTGCGTGCTTTTCGGTGGTAGAGAAGTAGTTAGTTGATTTTCCATGAAGTAGAGAATTGAGTTTAGTTACCAAGTAGTACCTCAGTTCCTTGCGGCGACCAAAGCATCATCAGGGAAAACAGCGTACCCAGCAGCACCAAAAGCAGCAGACCACTCACGGGCAGCACACCCCTGAGCAGGCGTTGGCGGCGAGAATCAGGGTCGGCGGCGCGCTCTTGCCAGGTAAGCAACGTGGCTAGTGCCGCTACATCGCCAACACAGATAAGCAAGCCCACAGCGGTAAGGGAAAGTTGAAGGAGCATAGGAGTGCAGTAAGGAGTTGATGGGTTTGTGAAGTGGTTGGTTGTGCGTTGAAGCTTCTGCTTCTACAGAAGCGGCCGGAATTTTGAACTCACCATCCCCGTTCTACCATCTCACTATAGGCTTGGTAGTCGGCGTAGGTATAGCTGGGCCAATGGCGGGCTTGCTGCAAGGCACGAAACTGGGTTAGGCGCTGCTGGAGTTGTTGGGTGGCAGCAGCAGACTCCAGTTTCTGCCAGGTGCCGTAAGTTTCGTGCACCAAGTGGCGGTTTGGCAATACTGCCTGATTGGCCGCTAACACGGGAAGCACCCGGTCGGGCATGTCGAGCAGGAAGCCATAGTCGAGCACCTGAAACTCCGGGCGCAGATTGTAGCGCACAATCCAGATTTCCCAATTGCCGCAAGCCAGCCCAAGCATCAGAACATAGGCGGCCAGTCCGTTCAAGCGTACCAGCGAGTAGCTGGAGCGGCGTTGCCATATTTTCAGCAGCACCGTCACTAGTCCGAAAAAGGTTAGCAACAGAAAGCCGTACACCCCAATGCGCTTGTAGGCTAGGCCCGTGTACAAAATGTAGTAGTAGTTGCGCAGCCCCACCGATACGGCCAGCACCACGTTTTGCAGCACCCACACCGTAGCCAGCCAGCGCAAAGCAGGCAACCCCTTCTGGTAGAAGTTCAGGTTGCGGCGGAAAAACCACAACACAATCCCCATGGCTACCAGAATACTCAGAATCAGCACATAGGTGCCTTCGTGCACAAACTGCGTGAGGTTGAAGCCGGGGGTGGGCTTGAAACCAAACCATATCCAGTTGATGTCGATACTATTAACGACCAGCAGCAGCACGTTCACCAAGATCAGCAAACTCAGGGCAATGAGGTACTCCTTGCGCAGGTCGAGGGCTCGGAAGTGTTGGGGCCGAAAATCGGGCCGGCGAACGGCGAAGGAGGCAACCCGGTCGCGCTGCCGGATGATAAACTCGCCTAGGCGCGACTCCTGATCCACGAAGTAGTGCACGGGCACCAGCACCAGCGCGGCCCCAGTCAACGCTAGCCCCAAAACAAAGAATAAAATGTGCAGCACCGAGATGTCCTCGAATAAGGCAGCTAGCCACTCCTCTATTCTATCCAGTACTTTACCAACCAACTCGCTGTATACTGGGTTGGCTATCAGAAACAGGATATGAAACACAGCCAAGGCCAAAAGTGGTACGCCCAGCAAACGCCCATAAAACCAAGTTCGGCCCATTCGGCTGCCGATGTTGCTAGGCAGGCGCATCAAGGCGGTTAGCCCTGGTAATACTTGTAGAGCACTACTCAGCGCCGTAAGCACCGCATTACTCACTAGCTTCAGATGCGGCTGATTAAGGTAGCCGAGCCAGGCTGCCAAAGAAGTTAGGCAGGCCAACTGCGCTGCCCCCGAGCCATACCAGGCCACCATGCCCGCACTAAGTAGCGTTCCGGTCAGGGTCAGCCGGAAATAGCCGGAGCGCCATTGGGGTGCGTGCCGCGGTAGCCCGAGTAGCACCGCTACCACCACAAACACTGTGTAGAGCAGCATATTTAGGGCTGCCCGCTCGTGCCAGAATAGCACATCAAATACAATCGTCCCGAAGGGTAAAGCTACTTTTTGTAAGGTGGTGAGCGTGAGACGCGGAGCCGAGGAAACCTTGAGTTGGGTGCCTGGCAAATGCACAGAAGTGTTCATACGTGTTGTTAGCTGAGTGTATTGCAATAATTGGGGTTCTATTATTTAAAAGAACTTTGCGTTTCAAAGTAACAGAGTAAAAAAATATCCTACCCGCGTAAGAGCTTTTCTAGCGCCGCTAGGTGGTCTTGAAAGGCTTGCTTTCCTTCCGTAGAGGCGGTGTACGTTGTGTTAGGTTTCTTGCCCACAAATTGCTTGACCACTTGCACGTAGCCCGCTTTTTCTAGGGCCGCTACATGACTGGCAAGGTTGCCATCGGTTAGGTCGAGAACTTCTTTTAGGTCGGTGAAACTTACGCCGTCGTTGGCCATAAGCACGGCCATTACGCCCAACCGCACGCGGTGGTCAAATGCTTTGTTGAGCGTATGAATTAGGTGTTTCAATGGCTTGCAGCTACCCTACTCTTATGTTTCACTTACGGCGCTCTCGCTATTGGGGTGGCAACCCAATCGAAAACAGCCGCTACTATACGTTATGTGCCGGCTCGGCAGTCCTTTGCCTTGCTGGGGTGCAGCCGGCCTCATTGCCGCTCGTAGCGGTTATACATCAGCAGACCATAACCAATGTGCCCTAATCCAAATCCGAGGGCAAAAAACAGCAATCCAGCACCAGGCAGTAAAATTGCCAGCAACCCTAGCCCTATTTGCGTAAGGCCCAACCACCGGATTTCATCCAAGGTGTACTTGCTAGCATTGAGCAGCGCCAAGCCATAGAATAGCAGCAGCCCCGGCACTACCAAGCTGACGGCCCCGCGCAGAAACAGCGCCAAGCAGAACAAGCCGCCTGCTACTAGCGGAATTATCAAGCTGATAGCTAGCCGGCGCCCCAAAGTGCTCCACAGAGGCTGACTAGCTTTACGGGCGCGCCGTAGAGTGAAAAACATTGCTACGGCTAACGCCGCCGCTATCATGCCTCCTGCTAACAGCAGCAGAAACGGCAATATCAAATCCCGCTCACTGGCTGTGCTTTGGAGCAGCCGCATGTAGCCCAGGTAGCCATATTCCCGGCTCAGATACCAGTGCCCTACACCTGACCCTGCCAGCGCTACCATACCGGCACCAACACCGGAAAGGCCGCTTAACGAGATAAAGCGGGACGAACGCTCCATAATGGCGCGAATCTCGGTGAGTTGGGCTAACGGGTCGAGGGCAGGCTTCGTCATATTTAAAAGCACTTTGTATGGCAAAGCACAACAAACTTTTTCTTGTTTGCAAGCATCGCCGATATTTTTCTGCGCAGTAGAATCTGCAAGTATAAGCTTAGCATCCTATGTGGCTTTCGCGGCTGAGAAGTAGCGGCGTTTGCCTTTATACTATTCAAATTGGGAAATTCTATCTGCTCTAAGCGTCAAACTGGAAACAACTTTCTCAAATAAGTCCAGCTTTAACTTACCCTTAATAAAGATCGGACTCGTAAACCAACTGCTATGCGCACCTTGTACCAGCGCGTATGCCGACTGGCCTAGGGGAGTGGCCTGTTATGTATGTATCCTTTTTTATGCTGAAATCCTATTCCTTGCTTCATTCTACTATCGCTCGGACGCTGCTGCTGTGGCTAATTAGCAACCTAGGCGGCACGTTGTTGTTAGGTGTTGGTTTCGCTCTCACACATCGGCTCAACGACAGCACTATTGCCGTAGCGGCTGGCATGTTGGCTTTTCTCGTAACCCTGCCCCTTGTACCCTTGGCAGTGCCCTTTTTCGCAGTTTTAGGGAAGGTATGTGCTGACTGGCCACGTCGTTCGATGGCGTTGCTTGGGGTCGTGCTGTTTTTTCTGCTGGCCAACGAGGTGCTGCATCTGCTGCTTCCTTTTGCTACTTTTTTGGGACTGCTGGAAATGTCGTTGCCCTACTTGGCGGCAGGGATACTGACGGTGCTCTGGCTCTATAGTTCGGGTGGCAAAACCTTAACTACCGTTTTGCTAACGAAGAAGCGTACCGGCCACGTCCATCTGAGTGAGTAGCTGCGCACAGCGCTTTGTGCGTATTTAGGGAAGTGAAAATTCGCCTCCAACTATTCGAGTTTGAAGATTTGTCTTGGTTTCCGCACGTTATCCGAGCGGGAATGATGGACTACCTACGGTTCATGATTTCGGTGCTAGGCACCTATCAGCCCATTGTGCCGCTGTTGCGCGAGGCTTTGCTGAAAGCCGGAACGTCGCACTTGCTGGAGTTGGGCGCCGGCGCCGGTGGTGGCACCGAAGGAGTCTTGCGCCGGCTGCACAAGATAGGCTTGCCCACCGCCCGCATCACCCTCACCGATTTGTACCCGCAGCCCGCCGCGTGGCAGCTACTTGCGGCCCGCACCGCCGGCCTCGCCTACGAAGCTGCTCCTGTTGATGCCACTGCCGTTCCGGCAACTCTCACCGGGTTCCGCACCATATTCTCGGCTTTTCATCATTTTCCGCCGCCACTAGCCCAAGCCATTCTTGCCGATGCTGTTCAACAGAAGGCGGGTATCGGCGTGTTTGAAGGAGCTGGCAAACACTGGCTGGAAATCATGCTGGCTTGGACGGTACTGCCCATTGCGCAACTGTTGTTCACGCCTTTTATGCGGCCCTTTCGCCTGAGTCGGTTGTTTTTCACGTATCTGGTGCCCCTGATTCCCCTCTTCACTATCTGGGACGGCACAGTTTCTATTCTGCGGCTATATCCACCCGCGCAGCTTCTGGCACTGGCTCACCGCGCCGATCCGCAGGGCACTTTCGAGTGGCAGGCGGGCAAAGTCCGACACTGGTGGGGGCCAGAGGTGACTTATCTACTCGGGGTTCCACGTTTCAGACACTGATAATCAGAGCCTAAGCTAGATCTCTATCGGCGTAAGTACTTAGGACTTCAATTTATATGTCCCGTTGTTTTTTATGAGTTCGTAAACAACTTCCATCAACAAAATGCAGAGCGCCTAATACCTCTATTACGTGTGGTCCAAACTAGCCAACAACTGCTGGTTATTCTGTGCAAGTTCTTGCCGATGGATGTTACGGGCTGCATTCTATGCCTAACCCGTACCTTGCCTTCAACTAGAAATAAGCTAACTGAAACCCGCAATTGTAAAATGTCTTATCGTCGCGCGCTCCTGCTGCTGCGCATTCCGTTTTCCGTTTACTTGATGCCGGTGTACTGGTTTGGGCTTAGCGCCCTGCGCCAGCCCCTGAGCGTGAGCCGGGCAGCGGGCGTGTTCGTGGTACTGCACCTATTGGCTTATCCGGCTTCCAACGGCTACAATTCCTACTACGACCGGGACGAGGGCAGTATTGGTGGCCTCAAGCAGCCCCCTAAGGTATCGGAAGAGTTGCTCCATTTAGTGTATCTGTTCGATGCCTTGGCCGTGCTAGGGGCCGTATGGTTGAGTCCGCTATTTGGGCTGATGGTGACGGTGTATCTGCTGGTGTCGAAGGCGTATAGCTACGAGGGAATCCGCCTCAAGAAACACCCACTGCTGAGCACAGCCGTGGTAGTGGTGTTTCAGGGCGCTTTCACGTTTCTGATGACGCAAGTGGGCCTTGGAGCCAACCAAACAGTTTTATTCGAGAAAACCAACCTGCTATTAGCGGCTGTTAGCAGCTTGTTTTTGTGCGGCTCTTATCCGCTTACCCAAGTGTATCAGCACCAAGAAGATGCCCGCCGCGGCGACCAAACGTTGAGTTTGCAACTCGGCATCCGAGGTACGTTTGTGTTTGCGGCCGTTGGCTTATTAGCGGGAGCAACTTTGCTGGCGTACACGCTCTGGCTGCGCAACGAACCCCACCATTTACTGATTTTTTTGGTTGCTACTGGTCCCGTAGTTGCGCTATTTGGGCAGTGGGCCTATGCCGTCTGGCGCAACCCCGCGGCGGCCGATTTCGAGCATACCATGCGCATGAATCAAGTTTCGTCGCTGTGCATGAGTTTGGCGTTTGCCTTGATGCTGTGGTGGTAATGCTCCTGCCTTACGCGGCGCAATACTTAAACAGTGAACCTGAAAACCGCGTATTGCTGGCACTTACTAGTGTACTTCTGTACTCCCGACTATGCGCTTCATTTCACTGCTTCCTCTGCTCGGATTTGCTGCCGCCTGCTCCACTCCCGATACGCGTCAGGTAGCCACCACTACTTCCACGGCCGATACAGCAACTCAGCTCGAGCCCATGGATACCACTCGTGCAACAGCTGCCAACGCGCAGTCTGACACGCTGAAAACGGTACGCAAGCGTCATATTTTCTCTTCGCCTAGCTCGCCCGACGAGTTTCGCTTGGTGATGCGCGGCCAGGATATGCTGACCGGCGAAGTCACCTTCACCATAACTGAGGCCAGTGGACAGGTCATCTTCCGCGAAATGCTAGCCGCGGAAGACCTGGAAGCCGCAATGGTCTATGAAATGAAAACGTCTACTGCTTCTGCTGCTGAGCGGCAAGCCTACATTCGGCGGCGTATGGACGAGTTTTTCAGCGACAAAAACTTCCGCACTCCCGCCCTTACTGCCAAGGATGCGTACCCAACCGGTAGCACCATCGACCGGGCCACTTGGGACGACCTGCGTCAGCGGGCAGATGCTGTTAGTTTCGGGTATCTGGTTGGCAAAGAAGACCGTCGCCGCATTGCCTGGGCTCCGCGCACCAAGCAGGTAGTGCATTTGCCTGGTGGCGGCAGCTAAGAATACCGATACCTCATGCTGCACTCTTAGGGTACTGACTCAGACAGATATAACTAACCTGCGCTTGTATCATACACGCTTCTGGTTGCGCTTTTCTGTGTCCGCGCTAAAACGCTGCTATTGCATAAGCTAGCTTCCTTTGCTTCAACTTTAAATCCTGCTTGAAAATAGATTAGGCGGCAAGATCTACTTCTTACGAAGCATATGGCTTATTAAGTACTCCTACAGTGTGATTCTGAGAAAATGTTACAACGCAATTAAAAATTTTATTACAAGTTTTTTTCTCGGGTAAGAAGGTCAGTCGTTTACTTAAAGCACCTTATACTTACTCCCGTTTTTTGTACTTCTCCGCTTAGTGCTCGTATCTGTAGCATAACCTGCTTGACTGCTATTTTACTATTCCTTGAAGGAGTGCAAAGGCCATCAACCTCTTCAGATAAAAATAAGGGCTTCCTTATTGCAAATGGCAACCGATATACCTACGGTGCAAAACAAATAGCACTTAGTGCCATATTTGCTAAAACCTTTTAGTTTTCTAAATTAGCAACGCAAACGATTACGACGATTCGTTTTTTGCCTCCCATTCTCGTTTTTTAAGCTTAAACCCTTCCTGCCCTATTTCTCTTAAGCCTGTCGCTATGCAATCGATTTACAACTGCCTGCTGTTTTCTTATTCATGATCTTGGCGAAGCTCCGATCTACTACTGTAGCCTAGTAATGCTCCTATTCACGGCGATGGCCATAAGAGAATTTAGCAGCACTATTAAAAGATTCCCCCAGAATCGACTACGGTCTCGCAAGCAAGTACGCTTGGCGTGCAATAGCTGACCACTTTCTTACCAGCAACGCCACTTCTGCGAGTGAACTCTCTGCACGTTTTCAACTAATTCTCATTCCTTTCTCATCCTCTATGAAGAAGATTTTATTCATGACTGCTGCGGCGGCTTTTGCAGCAAGCCCCATAGCACTAGTTGCCCAAGCCCCGGTTGCTCTTAAAGGCACCGTGACCGACGCAAGCAGCGGCGAAGGGCTGCCCGGAGTCAGCGTGGTAGTGAAGGGCACCACCAATGGCACCGCTACCAACACCGACGGCTCCTTTTCACTTTCCATTCCTACTGCTGACGCCACGCTGGTTTTTTCCTATGTAGGCTTTCAGACACAGGAAGTCTCGTTGAACGGCCGCACGTCAGTGGCCATCAGCCTGAAAAACGACCAGAAAGCTCTGGAAGAAGTGGTAGTCATCGGTTATGGCTCCGTTAAAAAGAGTGACGTAACGGGCTCTGTTGCCACCATCAGGACGGAAGACCTGCTTAAAACGATACCAACCAGTATCAACCAGGGTCTGCAAGGGCAAGTAGCGGGCGTGAATGTTAATAGAAGCGACGGAGCACCTGGGGCCGGTATCAGCTTGACTATTCGGGGGGCCAACTCCTTCACGGGCAGTGAGCCGCTCTACGTTATTGATGGCATTCCCTTTACTTCACCCACTCCTACGGGCGGGGGCACTGAGGCGCAACGGCAGTCAACCAACGCCTTATCCTACATAAATCCGCAGGACATCGAGTCGATGGAAATCCTGAAGGATGCCTCGGCCACGGCTATCTACGGCTCGCGCGGCGCCAATGGCGTAGTCCTCATCACCACCAAGAAAGGCAAAGCTGGCGAAGACCGCATCGAGCTGATTGCGAATACCAGCATTTCGGCGGTATCCAAGCGGGTGAACGTGCTCGACGCTTATCACTACGCCCTGTTTCAGAATGAGGCGTACCAGAACAACATCACCTACAACGGCGCCGCCCCCACTACGGCCCCCTTTCCTGGTACAACGGGGGTTGACCAGGTAACCGGATTGACCGTGTACCAGCCCGCGCCTGAAGACTTTCTGACGGGGTTGCAAGGAACAGCCTTGCCGGATGGCTTTAAAGGAACAGACTGGCAAGACGAGATATTCCGCCGGGCGCTGACCAAGGATTACACCCTTCGGATGTCGGGCGGCAATGAAAAGGGCACCTACTCGGTTTCCGGCAACATGCTGGACCAAGAGGGCATCATTTTCAACTCTGGGTTCAAGCGCTATGGCTTGCAAGCCAACATTGCGCGCAAAGTGCATAAGTGGGTGGAAATTGGCTCGAACAACAACATCACGTTCAGCAACTACAACCTAAGCAAATCCAACTCGGCCGGCAACGAGGCCAGCATTGTTAGCTCGGCGTTGACCTTTCCGGCCACCTACCCCGTTTCCGACCCCAATCAGCAAGCCCGCGAAAACAACATCTCGTGGTATGCGGCCGCCAACCCGTACCTCTACACCCGCACGGCCAAGGACAGAACAGCTTCCACGAGCATCTACTCGTCTACGTACGCCCAGCTCACCTTTACCGACTACCTGAATTTCCGGCAGAACGTGGGGGTGAACTACAACGTGAACAACCGCGAAGTGTATTACAACCGGCGGTTGCAGGAAGGCCGGAGCCCGCGCAACGGCTACGCGGCTGTGTCGGATGATACGTGGCGGGGCATTACGCTGGAGTCAATCTTGAGCTTCAACCGCACGTTTGGTCAGGACCACAATATCAACGCGGTGGCGGCCGTCACCCGCGAAACCGGCTATTCGTACTACCGCAACGTGTCGGTACAGAATTTCCCGGATGATGTGCTGGAAAACAACAACATAGGCGCCGGCCTCGACCAGAAAACCCTGGGCAGCGGCAAATCGGATAACGCGCTGTTGTCTTTTCTCTCCCGGGTAAACTACAGCTACAAAGGCCGTTACTTAGCCACTGTCTCTTTCCGCCGGGATGGGTCGAGCCGCTTTGCCACCTTAAACAAGTGGGCCAACTTCGCTTCGTTTGCACTAGCCTGGAATGCTTCCGAGGAAGCGTTTGTGCAGAACCTGAACCTGTTCAGCACCTTGAAATTCCGCGTGGGCTACGGCCAAACGGGTAACCAGGGCATTGGCTCTTACCGGTCGCTCCCGCTGTTTGGCTTCTCTCCTTATCCCATTGGTGGTACGCTGCAAAGCGGTTACGCCGACTATGTGTGGCGGGGGCCAGCCGATCCGAATTTGAAGTGGGAAACGACAGGGCAGTACAACGCGGGCGTTGATATGAGCTTTATGCAAAATCGTTTTGGCCTCACCGTCGATGTATATAAAAAGAAGACGTTCGACTTGCTGCAACCCGTTGGAACTCCTCCAAGCTCGGCCTTCGAAACCAAACTAACCAACTTCGGCACCGTTGAGAATAAAGGATTGGAGATTTCCGGCACCGGCGCGTTGGTAACTGCTGCTCGGTTCCGCTGGGATTTGAATGCCAACATCTCGTTCAACCGCAATAAAATTCTGGATTTGCCGGGCGACCAGTTCGCTCAGCGCCTCTACTTCAACGCCGACAACTTCTTCTTGCAGCGCAACGGCCAGCCCATCGGGATTGTGTACGGCTACGTGGAGGATGGTTTCTATGACAACCTGGCCGAGGTAGTGGCGGACCCGCAGTACGCCGGCCAGCCAGAAGGCGTGCAGCGCAGCATGATTGGGGAGATTAAGTACAAAAACTTCGACGAAGACCCCAGCATCGGCAACAAAGACCGCCAGATCATTGGAAACGTCAATCCGGATTACACCTTCGGCGTCACCAACAACTTCACCTTCGGAAACTTCAACATGAGTGTTTTCTTCCAGGGGGTGCAGGGCAACGACATCGTGAACACCAACCTATACCAGATCAAAATGGGCGTGGTGGCCAACATTCCGCAGTTCGTGTACGACAGCCGCTGGACCCCGGAGAATACCGCTGGTGCCAAGTGGCCCAAAGCCCTGGCAGCCGATACGCGGCAGCTCAGAATGTCGGACCGCTTAATCCAGGACGGCTCTTACGTGCGGCTCAAGAACATCAACGTCGGCTACGTCTTCAAGAAGCCAGTCAACTTCATCGAGTCGGTTAATCTGTACGCCAGCGTAAGCAACGTGCTGACTTTCAGCAAATACAACTGGTTTGACCCAGACGTCAATGCTTTTGGCAGCGATGCGTCGCGCCGGGGAGTGGACATGAACTCCTATCCTAACAGCCGCACCTTCACCGTGGGTGTTCGCGCCGGATTCTAATTAAAACCCGCCTTTTCTTTTACATGAAGTATATGAAGAAGATAAAACTTTTCATTTTCCTCGTGGCCGCTTCGCTCGCTACTACGGCCTGCAAAGATTTCCTCGAAGAAACCCCCTTGTCTGATATTAGCCCCGACCAAATAACGGACGCCAACTCCTACGTGAATGGGGCCCTCAACGCCGTCGTTTCTGATCCTATGTTCCGCTACGGGCCGTTTCCTAACCTGTGGGACTATGACTCCGACGATTCTACGGGTCCTAGCTGGGCTTATGGCGACGTGGGCGCCGGCAACTTCCAGGGATATTGGGGCATCGACTACGCTTGGCGCGGACCTTACATCCTGATTCATCGCTGCAACTTTGGCATCTCTAGAATAGAAGCCATGACGGGGATGGACGAGACGATGAAGAAAAACGCGCTAGGGCAGCTGTATTTCCTACGAGGCTGGGCGTATTTCCTGCTGGTGAGAGCTTATGGCGAGGTGCCCATCCTCACTAAATCCATCACGGAAGGCGAAGATCCGCAACAGCCCAAACAACCCGTTCAGGATGTTTATGCCCGCGCTATCGAAGACCTGAAAACGGCGGAAGACAACCTGGGTCCTTACCAAGCCGGGCGCATCACCAAAGGGGTTGCCAGCAGCTTGCTCGCCAAAGTTTATCTGACTATGGCCTCCGGCTCTCTGAGTAGCGGACAAGTAACCGTATTGGGCGGCCGGGCCACCCAAATGGTAGCCGGCCAAAAGGTACTCCTGGCGCCGCAGTCCATTACGCACAGCAAGACGGCAGTTGCGGGCCTGCAAGGCCTGAACTCAGCCGAGTATTTCACCTTGGCCCGCGACAAAGCCCAGGAAGTAATATCGAGCGGTGAGTACCGTTTGTTTCCGTCTCATGCTGATGTTTGGAAAGTCGCCAATCAAAACCAGGGAGAGCATATCTGGTCGTTGCAGTCGATTAGCAACCACATCGAATTCGGCAACGAAATGTCGCTGTTCCGTATTGGTCGGATTCAAACGAACGGGGAGATTGAAGGCGGCTGGATAGCGGTTTCCGACCATTGGTACAACCTGTTTGAAGAAGGTGATCAGCGCATCACCGAGGGCGTGCTGCACCGCTGGAAAATGTATGGCGGCACGCACTACTATCCGCTGCGCGACAGCTCGGTGGTGGATGGCACCGACACAAGCCCTGAGGCGGCGGCTAAGCGCACCAAATACGGCTACTTGCCCACCGACATTTCCACTTTGGATGATACCCACGTTGCCCGTTTACGCAAGTTCGAGGCTGTATCGGATCGGGGCGTAACGCGGGCTAACTTCAACTTCCCGCTGTTGCGCTACGCCGATGTGCTCTTGATTTTTGCTGAAGCGGCCAACGAAGTGAACGGCGGCCCGACAGCCCCGGCCAGGGAAGCGGTAAACCAGATCCGTCGCCGCAACGGTGCTACGGAAGTAGGTGCGCTGAATCAGCAGCAGTTTCGCTCGTTTGTGTTGGAAGAGCGGCGCCGCGAGTTGGCGCTGGAAGGCGACCGGCGGTGGGATCTGCTGCGCTGGGGTATTTACTTGCCCGTCATGAATGCCATCGAAATCGATGAAAACAACGTGATAAAGCGTCGGCAGCAAAAGCATTTGCTGTTCCCCATCCCAGTTTCCGAAATCAACTCCAATAAGGCTCTCACTGGCAACAACCCTGGTTGGTAAGCGCTGCCCGGCCGGCTCTCATCAACCGCTTGGTTAGGTGGGAGCCGTCGGAAAATTGGTATTCCCAAAAAATCAACGAGATGAAACATACAACGAAGGTCAATAAGCTGTGGGCATGGGTGCTGTTGGTGGGCGCGCTGGGAAGTTCCTCTTGCGAAAAAGAGGAGCTGTCTGCTTGTAGCGGTGCGCCAACTATCGAGAAAGTGGTGATGCCTACCAAGCGGGATGAACCCCGCACCGCCGGCAACCTAGCCGATTGGGTGATTATCCAGGGCAGCAATTTTTGCAACGTCAGCAACATCGTGTTCAACGATGTGGAAGCTGATTTAACGGATGCTTACGTCACCCCCACCGAAATAACCGTCCGTATTCCGCGGATTATTCCCAAGGAGGTGAACAACAAAGTCACGGTGACGTCAGATGCGGGAACTGCGGAAATAGCCTATACTATTTCCATTCCACCGCTGCTGATAGCGGGTATGAGCAACGAGTACACGCCAGCCGGGCAACGCATGGCTATTGTAGGTCAGAACTTGGATCTGTACGGCATCACCCCGGAAAAAGGCAAGGTGCTCTGGAACGGTACTGCCCTGGCCATCACCCGCACCACCGCCGATTCGGCCTACTTTGTGGTGCCCGCCAACGCTACGCCGGGTGCCACCTTGAAAGTGGTGGATGCCAACAACATAGAGAAAAACGTACCCGGACGCTACAAGGACGACCGGAACATCGTTTTCGGCTACGACCAAGGCGGCAGCATTTGGGGCGGCAACACCTATATCACGCAGGGCCCTGTTCCCGCGCCTATCAACGGCAGCTTCATCCGTGTAGTCACAACGGTCAAGGAATGGATATGGACCGAGTTTTCAACCAGCAACCAGTTGACCTTGCCTAGCGCAGTGGTAGCCAACCCAGCGGGCTACGTGTTGCGATTTGAGATGAATACGCTGAAACCATTCAATACCAGTGGCATCAAGCTTGTAATTGATGGGGATGCCAATACGTACGCCTGGATGCCCACCGTGCCCTTCAACACCCGCGGCCGGTGGAGCACTCGAACGGTCAACCTCACCGATATCGTTAAAACTCCGCTGGAAGCAACCCGGACTTTACACGAATTCAAATTTGTGTTTCACGGCCCCGGCAACTTGGACGCGGATATAGCATTCGACAACTTCCGCATCGTGCCTAAAGACTAAACTCTTCGGTGAAAATGGGGAAGGCAGGCTGGTTAGCCTGCCTTCCCCATTTCCTTGTTGCTACGGCTTGTGTTTGCGCCGTTTTTTAAAGCGTGTACCTCTGCCTGCTTGTATTACTTCTTCAACCCGGCAGCTACCAATTGCCAAACGCTTAGCTTGAAATTTAATGAAATTCGCTCCTCTTTTTACCCTTGGTCTGCTAACCTCTTTTTCAGCCTTCAGCCAAGGAAACAACTACGTTCAGAACTACAAGAAATTCGAGAACCTAGCGCTGACGCCCCCTATGGGCTGGAACAGCTGGAACAAGTTTGCCTGTAATGTCGACGAGAAGCTGGTCAAGGAAATAGCCGACGCCATGGTGAGCTCCGGCATGAAAGACGCCGGGTATACTTACATCAACATCGACGACTGCTGGCACGGCGAGCGGGACGAGCAAGGTTTCATTCACCCGGACCCCAAGCGTTTTCCGTCCGGCATGAAGGCCCTCGCCGACTACATTCATGCCAAAGGTCTCAAGTTTGGGGTTTACTCTGATGCGGGTTCCCAAACCTGCGGCGGCAAGCCAGGCAGCCGCGGCTATGAGTTTCAGGACGCCATGATGTACGCCAGCTGGGGCGTCGACTACCTGAAGTATGACTGGTGCAACACCGAAGGTTTGAAAGCAGAAGGCGCCTACAAAACCATGACGGCGGCTCTGCGCAAAGCCGGTCGCCCCATTGTGCTTAGCATCTGCGAGTGGGGCAACGACAAGCCCTGGGAGTGGGGCCCCACGGTGGGCCACCTCTGGCGCACCACCGGCGACATCTACAACTGCTTCGACTGCATCAAGGACAACGGCAGCTGGAAGGCCTGGGGCGTGATGCAGATTGTGGATAAGC